>CAXYUI010000120.1:0-5917 GCA_964291975.1 uncultured Formivibrio sp.
TTGCGCGGCGCTGGTGTTACACTGGCGCGCATGAATGATTCCGATCTCTTGATTGTGGGCGGCGGGCTGGTGGGCGCGGCGCAGGCCTTGGCGCTGAAAGATACGGGCGCGCGCATCCGGGTGCTGGCGCGCGCCGCGCCTGATTTCAATGCGCCGGGCTGGGATAGCCGCATTTAT
The DNA here is from genome assembly GCA_964291975.1 of uncultured Formivibrio sp. Lineage (GTDB taxonomy): Bacteria > Pseudomonadota > Gammaproteobacteria > Burkholderiales > Chitinibacteraceae > CAXYUI01. The sequence goes on from CAXYUI010000120.1 coordinate 178, forward strand.
GCGATCAGCCCGGCCAGTCGCCAATTGCTCAGCGAGGCGGGCGCTTGGGCGCGGCTGCCGTCCGGGCGGGCGCAGGCGGTGGCGGCCATGCGCGTTGCGGGCGATCGGCCCGGCCATGCGCTGCGGCTGGATGCGCTGGAAGCGGGTTTGGATGCGCTGGCCTGGATTGTGGAAGCGCGCACTTTGCAGCAGGCGCTGTGGGACGAGATCGCCGCTTGCCCGAACATTGAAATCATCACCGAAGCCACGCCGCGCGATTACGACGCGGCGGCGCGGTCCATTGCGCTGGAAGACGGGCGGGTTTTTTCCGCTGGGCTAATCGTCGGCGCCGATGGCGCGGCTTCGTGGTTGCGCACTCAGGCGGGCATCGCGCCCAAATCGTTTGCCTATCAGCAGTTTGGCGTGGTGGCCAATTTTGAATGCAGCGCGCCGCATCTGGGCGTGGCCAGCCAGTGGTTCAAGCCCGATGGCAGCATTCTGGCCTGGTTGCCGCTGCCGGGGCAGCGCATGTCCATGGTCTGGTCGTGCGCGGCGGCGCTGAAAGATGAACTGCTGGCCTGCTCGGCAGAAGAACTGGCGGCGCGGGTGCGCGCGGCGGGCGATGGCCGGCTGGGCGATTTGTCGTGCATCACGCCGGCGCAGGCTTTTCCGCTGCGGCTTAATCTGCTGCCGCAATGGACGCGCGCAGGCCTCGCGCTGGTGGGCGATGCCGCTCATACCATCCATCCGCTCGCCGGTCAGGGCGTAAATCTCGGATTTGGCGATGTACGGCAACTTGCAGGTACACTGCGCGCTCAGCCGTGCGCCAACTGGGGCGACCCGGCGCTGTTGCGCAGTTACGAGCGCGCGCGGCGCGAGCCGGTTTACCGCATGCAGGGCGTATGCCATGCCTTGCAGCAAGTTTTCAACCATCCCCTGTTGGGCTTTTTGCGCAATCAGGGGCTGGCTTTGACCGATCAACTGCCCTGGCTGAAGCGACAACTGATTCGCCAAGCCATTTCATAGGAAAAAACATGTTCAAACTGCGTTCCCTGATGCTGGTCAGCGTGTTGTCGCTGATGGCCTGTTCTGCCGATGCCAAGGTGGAATCCGAGCTGAAAGCCAAGATGGCCAAGCATTTCCCTGAAGCGCCGGTCACTTCGGTGCGCCCCGCACCGATCAAGGGCCTCTATGAAGTGGTGCTGGGCAAGAAGATGATCGTGTACTCGGACGCCAAGGCCGAATACGTGATCGTGGGCGAAGTCATCAATACCGCCAACCGCCAGAGCGTGACCCGCGCGCGCATGGATGAACTCAACACCGTGGATTTCGCCAAGCTGCCGTTTGATCTGGCGCTTAAAGAAGTGCGCGGCACAGGCGCGCGCAAGCTGGCGGTGTTTACCGATCCGGATTGCCCGTACTGCAAGATGGTGGAAAGCAACGGACTCAAGGGGCTGGAAAACGTCACCATCTACCGTTTCCTGATGCCGATCGCCAGCCTGCACCCGGATGCCGCGCGCAAGTCCAAGCTGGTTTGGTGCGCCAAGGATCGCAATGCGGCCTGGCAGAACTGGATTGAGAAGAGCCAACTGCCGGAAGGCAAGGGCGATTGCGACAATCCGGTAGAAAAGACGGTGCAGCTCGGTCAGGAGCTGGGCGTGGATGGCACGCCGGCGCTGTTCTTTGAAAACGGCAAGCGCGTGCCGGGCGCGATCGGCAAGGCTGAAATCGAAAAACTGCTGGTGGAAGCTGCGGCGAAGAAGTAAGCGCAGCTTCACCCCAAAAAAACGCCGCATTCAATGCGGCGTTTTTTTCGTGTGGCGATGGCTCAGTTCCAGTCCTGAATGCGGGCGGCGGCCTTGTCGATTTCGGCGCGCAGGGCAGCGTAATCGCGTACCACCGGGAATTGCGGGAATTCGCGCACCACGTTTTCCGGCGGGTGCATCAGGATGCCGGCGTGCGCCGCGCCCAGCATGGCGGTGTCGTTGTAGCTGTCGCCAGCGGCGATGACCTTGAAGTTGAGCGCCTTGAAGGCTTCCACAGCGTGGCGTTTTTGATCGGGCATACGCAGGTGGTAGTTGACCAGCATGCCGCTCGCATCGGCTTCGAGGCGGTGGCAAAAGAGGGTGGGCTGGCCCATTTGCGCCATCAGCGGCTTGGCGAATTCGTAGAAGGTGTCCGACAGGATCACCACCTGGTAATCGCGGCGCAGCGCGTCCATGAACTCCACGCAGCCTTCCATCGGCCCCATTTCGCCGATGACCTTCTGGATGTCCGGCAGACCGAGCTTGTGTTCGCGCAGGATGTTCAGGCGGTACTTCATGAGCTTGTCGTAATCCGGCTCGTCGCGCGTGGTGCGACGCAGTTCCGGAATGCCGGTGCGCTCGGCGAAGGCGATCCAGATTTCGGGAACCAGTACGCCTTCCATATCAAGACAAACGATCTGCACGATCCAATCCTTGCTGACGGGTCAAAAACAGGCGCGATTCTACAGACAAAAGCGCGTTTGCGGTGTCAGCGCAGCGATCCGGCTGCCAGCAAGAGTCCGATCAGCACCGGCTGGTGCAGCAGGTAAAAGCTGAGCGGCCAGCGTCCCAAGCGGGCGAGTGGTTTCAGCGGCGCAGGCAGCGCGCCCGCCAGCCAGTTTGGCCTGTTGCGCAGAATCCACTGGCCGGCGGGCAGCCCCCCGCACAGCACGCCGAGCCAAGGCAGGATGGGGACGAAATCCTCGGGGCGCGGTTATTCCGTGACTAGCCCAATCCAGTTGGTGAGCCGGCTGTCGAACCAGGGGTGGGCGATGAATTGCGGCAGCAGGATTGCGATCAGGCCGAGCGGCCACAGCCAGCGCGAAAGCGGCGCGGCCACGCGGCTGATAAGCAGCATCGCCGCCATGCCGTGCAGCACGCCAAAGCTGATATAGCTGTGCGGGAACATGATCCACGAACCCGCGCTGACCAAGAGCGCGGCGCCCGCCAGTTGCCGCCAGCGCGCGCCAAAGCGTTGCCAAGTCTGGCCGCGTTCGAGCGCGACGGCCTGGCTCAAGCCGGCGCAACAGAGGAACAGCGCAACAATCATCAGCCGCTGCGTGGTCCAGAACGGGTCGTCATAAAAGTTCTGCCGGATGAAGCGGAACTGGTTCAGGTCGAAACAGAAATGAAAGGCCGCCATCCACAACATGGCGCAGCCGCGCAGGGCGTCGAGGCGGGCGAAGCGGGGCGTGGCCGGGTTCATGCTGCGGCGTCCGCTTGCGCCGGCAAGACGATCTCGATGGCGAGCCCGCCGCTTTCGCGGTTGTGGATGGTTAGCGATCCGCCATGCAATTGCACGATCCGGCTCACGATGCTCAGCCCCAGACCTGCGCCGTCGCCCTGTTGCGGGTTGACGCGAAAAAAACGCTCTTGCAGGCGTGGCAAGAGCGCAGGGTCGACGCCGGGGCCGCTGTCTTCAATGCACACGATGGCGCGCGCGCCTTCGCAGCCGACCCGCGCCGTGATCTGGCCGCCGGCGGGCGTGTAGCGGATGGCGTTGTCGAGCAGGTTGTTGAACAGCAAGCCAAGCAAGATGGGCTGGCCGCTGATCGCCGCCGGCGTCTGCACATCGAGCGCCAGTTCCTGGTTTTTTTTCAGCGCCAGCGGCGCGAGTTCGGCCATCGCCTCGCGCAAGCGCTGCGCCAGATCGACCGTTTCCTGCTCAATGGCCTGCTGGTTGTCGATGCGCGCCTGCGTCAGCAATTGCCGCAACAGCCGGTCGCCCCGGTCGATGGCGGCCAGCATTTTTTGCAGCGATTGCTCGCGGCTGGCCGCGTCTGCGCTGTTGAGCGCGTTTTCGCCGTGGATGCGCAAAACCGCCAGCGGCGTGCGCAGTTCGTGCGCGGCGACATTGGTGAACTGTTTTTCGTGTTCCAGCGTTTCGGCGAGCGCGCGCATCAGGCGGTTAATCTCGTCCGTGAGCGGCAACAGCTCCTGCATGGGCTGGCTGATGGTCAGCGGGTCGAGGTTGGCCGGATGCCGCTCGCTGATCGCCGCAATCAGCCGGGTCAGGGGGCGCATGCCCATATTGACCAGCCACCACAGCATCAGCAGCAAAACCGGCAGGGCCAGCAGGAAAGGGTTCAAAATCTGGCGACCGATTTTCTCGGCCATTTCGTTGCGCACGTCGTCGCGGTCGGCCACGGTGAGCCAGACGCCGTCTTGGTGCAGCGTGAAGGTGCGCCAGCGGTGGCCGTCATGGCTGACATGGCCAAAACCGATTGCGGCGCTGGCCACAAGCGGCGCGTGCGGCGAGCGCAGCCGCATTTGCCCTTGGGCGTCGAGCAACTGGAAATACAGTTTGCTTTCGTAGGTATGGCCGAGCGGCGTGGCTTCGTCTGCGCTTGTTTCCGGCGTGGTTTGCCAGGGGTCGTACAGCGCCGCGCCGGCGCGCAAATCCGGTCGCGCCGCCAGCGTTTTGAGCAGGAGCGGATGCAGCACGCGGGCCGATTGCGCCAGTCGGGCATCGAACAGCTCTTCGGTTTCATAGCGCGCATCGTGGTAGCCGATCAGGCCGCTGGCGGTCAGCGTGCCGCCCACGACCAGCAACACCCCGAAAATCATGCGGCGGCGGATCGAAAAAGACGTGAACAAGGCCATGCTCAGCGCCGCTCCACGATATAGCCCACGCCGCGGATATTGCGGATCAGCTCGGGATAGAGCTTTTTGCGCAGGTGGTGAATGTGCACTTCGATGGCGTTGCTTTCCACGCCCTCGTCCCAGCCGTACAGGCTCTGGATCAGCTGTTCGCGGCTGAGCACGCGCCCGCTTTGGCTCAGGAGTTCGAGCAGCAGCTTGTATTCGTGCGGGGTCAGGCGCACTTCTTGGTCGCGGTACAGCACCAGCTGCGAATCCGGATAGAGCGCGATGTCGCCGTATTCGAGCACGGCTTGCGCCACGCCCTTGCTGCGCCGAACCAGCGCGCGCAGGCGGGCGTTGAGTTCCTCGACCTCGAAGGGTTTGACAAGGTAATCGTCGGCACCGGCGTCCAGCCCGACCACGCGGTCGTTGAGCGCGTCGCGCGCGGTCAGGATCAGCACGGGCAGGCCGTGACCTTCGCGGCGCAGCTTGCGCAGCACGCTGATGCCGTCGATGTCGGGCAGGTTCAGATCGAGCACCAGCGCCGCGAATTCGTCGAATTTCAGGCTGTCGGCGACCGGCTGGCCAGAGGTCAGCCAGTCCACCGTATAGCCGCTGCGGCGCAGGGCATCGACCATGCCGTCGCCCAGCATGGCGTCGTCTTCAACCAGCAAAATGCGCATGGCCAGTTCCGTACAGGGTTGATCCTGTGCGCACATTACAGCTTGGCCAGCCGTTCCTCAATTTCTTTGCGCCGACCCCGGTCGCCCAGCTCCCGCCCGGCGCGCGCCGCCGCGGCCAGCGCCTTGCCCAGATACCGGGGCGCTTCGCCCTTGCGCCCCTGGTCCAGCAAAAAGTCGCCGTAGAAGAAATTGGGGTCGATGCCGTTGGGATTGATCGCCAGCGCCTGCTTCAGGTTTTTCTCGGCGAGTGCCTTGTCGCCAAAGCCGACCGGCCAACCCGGCACCTGGTAGTAGAGCGAACCGAGGCTGGTGTAGGCCGAACCTTCAAGCGCCTTGCCGTCTTGTTTGATGGCTTGTTCGAGTTGTACTTTGGCGGCTTTGACAAGGCTGAGCGCGCCCAGTCCGCCTTTGGCGCCCGCCCAGCTGCTTTTGACAATCGCCGCCCAGATCAGCAGATCGGCGCGTTGCGGC
>CAXYUI010000121.1:0-5880 GCA_964291975.1 uncultured Formivibrio sp.
GAGCGTGACGGTCTGCCCGCCAGTAAAACGCTCGCCGCTCCAGAAATCGACCCAGTGGCAGCCTTGGGGCAGATAAACCCTGCGCTCGCGCTGGCCGGCTTCGACGACGGATGCCACCAAGAGCTTGCCGCCGAGCATCATGTCGTCGTTTTCCTCGTAGCAGCGCGCGTCATCCGGAAAATCGTAGAAAGTCGGCCGGATCATGGGCTCGAAGTTGCGGTGCGAGCGCCACAAGAGGTCATACAGATACGGAATCAGTTTGTAGCGGAACTTGATCAACTCGCGGATATGCGGGGTGATTTCCGGATACATCCACGGCTCGTTCACGGTTTTGTCGTCGTTCCACGAATGGATCGAGAAGCGCGGCAGGAAGATGCCGTGCTGAACCCAGCGCAAAAAGAGTTCCGGTTCCGGCGCCGGGCCGGAGAAACCGCCGATGTCGTGGCCGGTGTTCGATACGCCCGACAAGGCCAGCCCCATTGCCATTTTGATGTTGTAACGCAGGGTTTCCCAACTGGTGTAGTTGTCGCCCGACCAAGTCTGCACATAACGCTGCATGCCGGCTGCGCCCGAGCGCGAAATCAGGAAAGGGCGTTTTTGCGGTTCGTGCGCCTGGTGTGCTTCGCGCGAGGCCTTGATCATCAACAGCGTGTGCAGCGGCTTGGCCTCACAAGCGCGGAAAGGCTGGCCAAAGCCGTGCACGAGCGGCTTATCGCTCCAGATCTCGAATTCGTTATTGTCGTTCCAGGTCGAAGCCACGCCGTATTCGAGCAGCGCATCGGTCACGCGGGCTTTCCACCAGGCGTAGGCGGCCGGATTGGTGAAATCGAGATACGCCCCGGTTTCGTCCCAGAACTGCACCTGGGTCGGCGCGCCGTCGGCTTCATGCACAAAAAGTCCGGCCGCTTGGGCTTCTGCAAAGCGCGGGTGATCCTTGAGCAGGCAGGGCTTGATGTTGGCGCAGAGTTTCACGCCATGATCGAGATAGTGCTGCACAAAGGCTTTCGGATCGGGGAATTTGTCGCGGTTCCAGTTAAAGACATAGCGCTTGTCGCCGATCGAGGTGTAGCCCGAAGAAAGATGGAAAGAGTCGCACAGGATGTCGTGCTTCGCGCAGCCATCGATGAATTCGTTCATGCGCTCCTGCGCATTGGGCGCATCGGTGTAGGTCATGGTTGAGCCGGAATAGCCCAAGCCCCACTTCGGCGTGAAGGCCGGGCGGCCGGTCAGCCAGGTGTAGCGGCGCGACACCTCGGCCAGCGTGCTGCCCGCGATGAAGTAGTAATCGAGATCGCCATGGTCGGCGACGAAGTAGCGATAGTGGCCGTGATAGTTGTCGAGCTCGCGCCCCATATTGAAAGTGCAGTCGGACAGGGTGTCGTAAAACAGGCCAAAGCTGACGCGGCTGTTTTTCTTGCGGGTCAGGTAGAAGGGAATGTGCTTGTAGAGCGGATCGGTATGGCGCGCGTTGTAGCCCATCGGGTCGACATTGCACATGCGATAGCTCTGGCCCATGCGGTTGGTCTCGCCAGCGCGCTCGCCCAGACCAAAGTATTGCTCGTCGGCTTCGCGCTTCAGATAGTGGTAAACCTTCTCGTCCCACCAGGCAAAGTTGTAGGCCTGGGTGTAGCGATCGCTGGCGGCGTATTGCCATTCATCGTCGACCCGGGTTTCCCAGCGGCAGAAAAAGCCCGCCAGCGTGATGGTCAGGCGGATTTCATGGGTTTCGATGCACACGCTTTGGGGGGTGCGCACGAACTTGAATTTGGGCAGGCTGAAACCCGAAAGGTCGAAACGATCGCGGCCTTCGTAGGCGACATCCTCTTCGCCGGGCGCGATGGCCCAGGTGCGGGCAAAGCGCAGTTCGCCCTTGGGCAGCAGCATGATGCGGACGATGTCTTCTTCCAGTACGAAAACATGGGCGACATGGCCTTCGGCCGATTGCAGGGTCAGGTGGTTGCCCTGGCTTTCCAGTGGCGAAAAATGAGGGTTTTGCGACATGGTCATGGGGTTCTCCTTGGCAAGCCGAGGGCTGCTGCGCCGCTTGCGGGTTCAGTTATCGGGGTTGCCCCGAGCCTCCCGACGCCTCTAGCAGGAGGAAACACACGTCGGGAGGAGGGCAATCAGGGTTGGATAGGGGTCAGCCGACTTTGCCAAGCACCATGCCGGGCAACCAGAGTGAAAGCGCCGGGAAATAGGTGACCGCGAACAGGCCCAGAATCTGCAAGGCAAACAGCGGCAGGAGCGGTCGGGTCATCTGTCCCAGCGGTACACCGGTGACTCGCGAGGAGACGAACAGCGTGCTGCCCACCGGCGGCGTGGTGATGCCGATGCAGAGGTTGTAAACAATGATGATGCCGAAGTGCACCGGCGAGATGCCGATGGCCGTGGCGACCGGCAGGAAGATCGGCGTGAAGATCAGCAAAGCCGGCGTGATGTCCATGAAAGTGCCGAATACCAGCAGCAGACAGTTGAACAGGAACATCAGCACATAGGGATTGCTGGAAATGTCGATGATCGATGCCGACAGGAAGTTGGCTGCGCCGGTGCTGGCCAGCAGCCAGGCCATGGTCATGGAAATGCCGACCATCAGCATCACGATCGCCGTGCCGACCGCCGCATCCAGCGTGCTTTTGATTAGCACTTTGGGCGTGAGAGTTTTGTAGAACAGGCTTCCGAGCAAAAACGTGTAAAGCGCCGCGATGCCCGCCGCTTCGGTGGCGGTGAAGATGCCGCCGATGATGCCGCCCATGATGATGATGATGAGCAGGAGGGCAGGCAGGGCGCGCAGTGTGATCTTGATGGTTTCCGCTGGCGTATAGCGGTGCACGGTGCGCGGCACGTCGCCCTTGAACGCTTTGAATACGATCCAGGCCATGGCCAGACCGGCCATCAGGATGCCGGGGATATAACCGGCGACAAAGAGCACATCGATCGGCGTGCCGCCGGAAATCAGCGAATACACGATCAGCGCGCCAGAGGGCGGAATCAGCAGGCCGGCGGGCGAAGTGGATGTGTTGATCGCGGCGCAGAAGGCCATGTCATAACCTTCTTTGCGCTGCATCGGCGCCATGGTTGAACCCACCGCTGCCGCGCTGGCCACCGCCGAGCCGGATACCGCGCCAAACAGCGCGTTGGCCACGCAGGTGATCTGCGCCAGCGAGCCGGGCAACCAGCCGACCACCACTTTGGCTAGATCAATCAGCCGGTTGGCGATGCCGCCAGTGTTCATCATATTGCCGGCCAGAATAAAGAGCGGAATGGCGACCAGCGTGAAGCTGTCCAGGCTGGAGGTCATGCGCTGCGCCGAAATGACCAGCGCTGTGGTGATGTCCGGCATGAAGTTGAAGAGGGTGAACACGGTGGCCACGCCAATGCAGAAGCTGACCGGCACGCCAAAGACCAGTAGCAGGGCAAAAATGACGGGAAGAATAAGTAGAGCGGTCATGATGCTTGGCCTCCTGTCGTGGCCTGTTCTTCGGCGATGTGATCGAGCGCGGCCTTGACTTCGTCATTGGCCTGGAAATGGCTGGGTTTAAGCAGGATCAGGATCTGGTAGAAAACGATCAGCGCGCCGCTGAGTGGAATGCACAGATAGACATAACCCATGGGCCATTCCATGGTTGCGGTCACTTGCTCGAAGGCGAGCGCGCGTTGCACCAGCTTGCCGCCGCCGTAGCACATCACGCTGCCGGCAAACAGCAGCACGATGACGGCCACTGCGCGCATGTGCAGGTGCAACTTGCTGCCGCTGAGCTGATCCGGAAGCATGGTGTAGGCCATGTGTTCGATTCGCCCGGCGGCATAGGCCGCGCCCAGCAGGCTGAGCCAGATCATCGAATAGCGCGACACTTCTTCGGTGAAGACGGCTGGATCGTTCATCACATAGCGCGTGAACACCTGGATGATCACGCAGATAAACAGCGAGAAAAACAGCAGCACCAGCGCGGACTTCAACAGCAGGTCGAGCCAGTGTTTGATTCGAAAGAGCGTATTCATGGTCACTCCTGTCTGAACACTTTGCAGAGCATCAACCGGGCGCCGGTTCCGCAGCCATGAGGCGCGATACCGGCTTGGACGCAACGCCCCGGTTGAGCAGGCCGGCATTGATCCGGCCGGATTTCCTTACTTCACCGCCGCGATCTGGTCGAGCACCTTGCCCACCTTGGCGTCTTTGCGGGCTTCATCAAGCATGGGCTTGACCTTGGCCGTGAATGCCGCCTTGTTGGGCTTGCTGAATTTCACGCCCATTTTTTCGGCCTTGGCGCGCGCGTCTTTCTCGGCGGCTTCCCACAACTGTTTTTGCAGATGGAAGGATTCGATCGCGGCTTTCTTGATGGTGTCCTGCTGCGTCTTGTTCAGCGCCGCCCAACGCGTTACTGACATCACCACCACATCAGGCACGATCTGGTGTTCGGTTTCGGAATAGAACTTGGCGACTTCGCCGTGGCGGCCGATGGTCAGCGCGGTCACATTGTTTTCAGCGCCGTCGACCACGCCCATTTGCAAGCCTGAATACACTTCGCCATAGGCCATCGGCGTCGCAGTCGCGCCCAGCGCTTGCATCATCTTGATGGTGGTCGGACTTTGCTGGACGCGGATTTTCAGACCCTTGAGGTCATCGGGCGTGTTGATGGCTTTTTTGCCATAGAAGCTGCGCGCGCCCGAATCGTAATAAGTCAGGCCGATGAAACCGCTCTTTTTGGAAGAGGCCAGAATGGCTTCGCCTACCGGGCTTTCCAGCGTCTTGAAGAAATGCGCGCGGTCGCGGAACACGAAGGGCAGGTTGAAGACCTTGTAATCGGCGGAAAACGCTTCCAGCGGCGCGGCGCTGGCCTTGGTCATTTCCAGAATGCCGTTCTGCACCTGTTCGAGCATTTCGCGCTCGCCGCCGAGCACGCCGTTCGGGAATACGGTGATCTCGATATCGCCCTTGCTGTACTGCTTGGCGAGTTCGGCGAACTTCAGCATGGCTTTGTGCACCGGATGGTCTTCGGGCTGGTTGTGCGCCAGACGCATTTTTTCCACAGCCAGCGCTGAATTGGCGCTGAACGCCAGGGTCAAGCCGGCCAGCAGGCTCAGATGTTTTACCTTCATGATCAAATCCTCCAAATTAATTGAAACGCTTTAGATCCAGATTCGTGCAATGGGTGGCCTCGCGGTGGCATGAGGGTTTGTTGGCTCATGCCGGGACGTCAGGTCATCTGTTTGTAGTTGCACGTTATCGACTACAATCGCGCAGACCCATTGGAATTTGTGAAAACTTTTTCACATACGCCCATTGGGTTCGATCAATTCCTGGTTTTCTGATGAAAATAAGGTGATTTCTTTTCGTGAAAATTTTTTCAGACGTGGGTCGGGAGTGGGTGTTGTAAATGAGTGGAAAACTGAAAATCAGTGAAATCGCCGCCCTGACCGGCGTTTCGATCAGCACCGTGTCGCGCGTGCTGGCGGGCAAGTCCAATACCAGTCCGAAAATCAGGCAGGCGGTGCTTGAATGCGCCAAGGCGCACGGCGTGCTCGCCGCCATGTCGGCTGGCCGGTTTCTGTTCAACAACGTCACGGTTTTCGCGCCTTCGCGCGCGTTCGACGTGCGCACCGACATCTTTTACTACAAGGTGGTGCAGGGCATTCGCGATGCCGTGGCGCAGAGCGATGTGCGTGTGAGTTTTTGCGCGATTGAAGAAAACGACAGCGATGTGCCCTTGTTAATGAAGCGGATGAGCGATGCGGTCTGCGAAACAGCGATCCTGATTGGGATCGACGACCCGCGCGCGCATGAGGTGGCCGCCGATGTCGGCAAGCCGTGCGTGCTGGTCAATTGCCGGGATCGCAGCATGAGGCTGGACATGGTGGCGCCGGGTCACCAGTTGATTGGCG
>CAXYUI010000122.1:0-5774 GCA_964291975.1 uncultured Formivibrio sp.
TCTGCGTGTAAGGCAGACGCTCTGCCAACTGAGCTAACCACCCCTCGTTCGAGAGAGGGCGCATTAAATCATGGTCGATAGAGGGTGTCAACGGTTGCGGTGAGATTTTTTACAAGGGAGCGCGCGGGTTCGACGCGCGGGTTTTACGGAATGGAGTTTGACGCTAAAAGGATGGATGCGGCGGTGGTAGATTTACCCGTAAACGGTGTCGCGCAGTATCCTTGGTTGCAATGGTTTTGGGTGATGGAATGAAAAAAGGGCATCCGCTGGATGCCCTTTTTGACACAGTGAACTGTGATTTTACTGTTCGCCGACCACAACAACCTTCACGGCTACAGTCACGTCGTGGTGCAGAGCCAGAACGATTTCGTATTCGCCGATTTGCTTGAACGGACCTTCCGGCAGACGCACTTCGGACTTCTTGACTTCGGTGCCGGCAGCGGTGAACGCTTCGGCGATGTCTTGGGTGGTCACGGAGCCGAACAGGCGGCCGTCAACGCCAGCCTTCTGGCTGATGGTGACCGAAGCGTCGGTCAGCTTTTCAGCACGGGCTTGAGCTTGAGCGAAGATGTCAGCTTGACGGGCTTCGAGTTCGGCACGGCGAGCTTCGAATTCCTTCAGGTTGGCTTCGGTCGCGCGCTTGGCTTTGCCTTGCGGGATCAGGAAGTTACGGGCAAAGCCGTCCTTGACCTTAACGACGTCGCCGAGGCTGCCGAGGTTAGCCACTTTTTCGAGCAGGATGATTTGCATGTTATTGATTCCTCTCGCTTAGTGTTGGTCGGAGTACGGCAGCAGAGCCAGGAAGCGGGCGCGCTTGATGGCGGTAGACAGCTGACGTTGGTATTTGGCTTTGGTGCCGGTGATACGAGCCGGAATGATCTTGCCGTTTTCAGCAATGAAATCCTTCAGGATGGAAGTATCTTTGTAATCAACTTCCTTGATGCCTTCGGCGGTAAAGCGGCAGAATTTTTTCCGCTTGAACAGATTACGGGACATGATTTACCTCAATTCAGTAATTCGAATGATTGCATGTGCAAAACAAATTCTCGACGACGTTTCATGCTGTAGGCGGCAAGAAAACCCTCGACTCGCAATAAGACGCCAGGCTTGAGCCGGGCAAACTGTAAAGCCAGATCACCAAGGGCGATCAGGGGGATTTCAAATTCCGTTTTTCTTTCGCTGCCAGCTTCCATTTGTTGGGACTGGTGGGCGAGTACAGCATTTACTGCAGGAATGCCGGCTGGTGTATAGCGCACTGGCTCACATTCCAGCAGACAACCGTCGATTCGAACTTTGTTCTGCGCGTTCAAATGGCAATCAGGCAGCAGCCTGGCCTTCTTGAGCCGGAGCGGTCAGCGAACGGGACTTTTCTTCCTTCATCATCGGGGAAGCTTCGGTCACGGCGGCATCCATCTTCACGGTCAGGTGGCGCAGCACGGCGTCGTTGAACTTGAAGGCGTGTTCGAGTTCGTCCAGGGTGGTCTGGCCGACTTCGATGTTCATCAGAACATAATGAGCCTTGTGGATCTTCTGGATCGGGTAAGCCAGTTGGCGGCGGCCCCAGTCTTCCAGACGATGAATCTGACCACCTTCAGCGGTGATCATGGACTTGTAGCGATCGATCATCGCGGGCACTTGCTCGCTTTGATCCGGATGCACGATAAATACGATTTCATAATGTCGCATGAGTACTCCTTTTGGTTTTTGCAGCCTGTCGTTTGCGACGACGATGCAGGCAAGGGGGGGTAAAAAGAGGCCGGATTTTAATCCAAATCCGGCCTTGGTACAAGCTGCGATTGCGAGCGGGTTTCAGCGCTCGATCAAGTGTTCCTTGCCGACTACGCCAGCCCAATCTTCGTGATCGGAGAGCGGGTCTTTTTTCTCGACAATGGGCGGCCATTGCAGCGAGAGTTCGGCGTTGAGTGCGATATAGTTTTCCATGCCGGCAGGCACGTCGTCTTCGGCGAAAATTGCTTCGACCGGACATTCAGCGACGCAGAGCGTGCAATCGATGCATTCGTTCGGATCGATAACCAGCATGTTCGGTCCTTCGCGGAAGCAGTCGACCGGGCAGACATCCACGCAATCGGTGTATTTGCATTTCACGCAAGCGTCAGTCACGACATAGGCCATTTCTTGTCCTTTTCTCGGGCAGGTGGGTTCGACGTAAAATTCTAGCAGACTGGCAAATATCAAGAGTGAATCGATAGGCATGAGTTTAGAACCGCAGCTTGTAAGTCCGCCGTATCCGCTTGGACGTTTTGCGCCCAGCCCCACGGGTGATCTGCACATGGGCTCGCTGATGGCAGCTGTTGCCAGCTTTTTGGCGGCGAAAGTCGCAGGCGGGCGCTGGCTGTTGCGGATTGAGGATGTTGATCGTCCGCGTCAGGTGCCGGGGGCGGCTGAGCGCATCATCGCCGATTTGGCGCGATTTGGTTTTGAGTGGGATGGCCCAATTGTGCGGCAAAGCGCGCGTGGCGAGCGCTACCAGCAAGTGTTGGATGCCTTGATTGAGCAAGGGCTGGTTTATCCGTGCAGCTGCTCGCGGCGTGAAGTGCAGGCCGCTGGCCAGGTTGGGATCGACGGGCCGGTGTATCCCGGTTTTTGTCGAGACGGGCTGGCCAAACCTGCAGAGCGGCTGGCTTGGCGCTTTCGCGTGCCCGATGGCGAGTGGGAATTTACTGATCCGGTGCAAGGGCGCGTCGTGCAGAATCTGGCGCGGGATGTGGGGGATTTTGTGGTGTTGCGCGCGGATGGTTGCTGGGCTTATCAACTTGCGGTGGTGGTCGATGATGCTGATTTTGGCATCAACCAGATCGTGCGCGGCGCGGATTTGCTCGATTCAACGCCGCGCCAGCTCGCGCTGCAAGCCGCATTGGGCGTTGATCCCCCCGATTACATGCATATTCCGGTGATTAGCAATGAGCGCGGCGAAAAGCTGAGCAAACAGACACTGGCGCCGGTGTTGCAGGTCGGCGTCGAAGCAGCACAACTGTTCACCGCTTTACGGCTTTTGCATCAGCATCCGCCCTTGGGCTTGGAAAAAGCGGCGCTGGCTGAGGTGTGGGCTTGGGCGCTGGAAAACTGGAATCCGGCGCAGTTTCCGCAGCGCCGCAGTTGTCGGGTTGCGACGGGGGCGGATGGTCAGCTGGTGTTTATCTGAATCAGTAGGCGTGCCACAGGATCGCAAAGAAGTGACAAGTCGTGCCGGCCAGTACAAACAAATGCCAGACAAAGTGCCCAAAGCGCAGTTTGGCGTCGGTGGCGTAGAAAATAACCCCGCCGGTATAGGCCAGGCCACCGGCTACAAGCCAAGCAAGTCCTGCAGGGGAGAGCTTTTGTACCAGCGGCACGATGGCGATCAGCACCAGCCAGCCCATCAGTAAATACAGCCCGTTGGAAATCCAGGGGCGCGAGAGCTTGTTCCAGAACATCAGCACTAGCCCCAGCGTAGCGATTGCCCAGATCACGCCAAACAGTGTCCAGCCCCACGCGCCTTTCAGAATGCCCATGGTGAACGGTGTGTAGCTGCCGGCAATCAAAAGATAAATCGCGGCGTGATCCATCTTGCGCAAGAACTGTTTGCGTGGGCCGGCAGGCACGGCGTGATACAGCGTTGAGAACAAATACATCAGCACCATGGTGGTGGCGAAAATACTGGCCGCAACAATATTGATCGTGGTGCCGTTTTTTGCGGCCACGATTAGCAAAATTGGAAAAGCGATCATCGCTGCGACGAGGCCTGCGCCGTGGCTGACGGCGTTGGCGATTTCCTCAGCGATGGTTTGCGGGCGCTTATGGGGGCGCATGATGTTCTCCTGGCAATCGCTATGACTTGACCATGCCGCAGGCCAAGGGTTCCGCAGTGCGGAAATCCCTCTTAAGCCAGTCGGGTCTGAATGAACTCGCTGATCGCCAGGATTTCTGGCAAGCAGACGGAATGCTGCATTGGATAAGTTTGCCAGCTCGTCGGGTTGCCCATGGCCGCGACTTCGCGGCAAGCGGTCTCGCCGAGCCGAACCGGCACTACCGGATCCATGCTGCCGTGTGCGGCAAAGATGGGCGTTGCGCGGTTCGCAGCAGTGTCTGCGGCTTTGATGAGTTCGGGTACGGGCAGATAGGTCGAGAGTGCCACAATGCCGGCGAGCTGTTCCGGATGCGTCAGACCCGCTGTGTAGGCAATCGCGCCGCCTTGCGAAAAACCCGCCAGGATGATGCGGCTCGTTGGAATGCCGCGCGCGTTTTCGCGCTCGATCAGCGCCTGCACGATCCCGACCGACATTTGCACTCCGTCGACATCGGCTTCGCGGTTGATGCTGTCAAAGTATTTGATGTCATACCAAGCGCGCATCACATAGCCGTTGTTGCACGAGATCGGCATGAAAGGCGCGTGCGGAAAGACAAAGCGCACCGCCAGATCGGCGGGCAATTGCAGTTCCGGCACGATCGCTTCGAAATCATGACCATCAGCGCCGAGGCCATGCAGCCAGATCACGCTGGCAGTCGGGTTTTCGCCAGTGAGAACTTCTACGGTATCCAGTTTCATCGCTCTTTATTCCTCGTCGCTGACAACCGGTTTTTTCTTCAGCCCCGGGATTTCCGGTTCCGGAATGTATTGCTTGAGCAATTGGAAGATTTCGCGGAAGAACTTCGGCGGCTTTTGTTGTTCGCGCTCTTTTTGCGCGTTGCGGATCATCTGGCGCAGGCGTTGCACGTCCACCGAAGGATGCTCGGCAACAAAGGTTTCCAGCGCCTTGGGGTCGGTCAGCAGCTTCTCGCGCAGGCGTTCAATGCGGTGCAACCAAGCGTTGTAGATATCCGAGCCGCCAGAGATCGCATCCAGATAGGCCTTGATGGGTTCCGGGTCGACCTGGCGCATCAGCTTGCCGATCAGTTGTTTCTGGCGGGCGATCGCGCCGTGAGCGGTCAGGCGCTTGGCTTCGACGAGGGCTTCGTACAGTTTTTCGGGCAGGTTGAGCGTGGCCAACTGCTTCTTGTCGATGGGAACCAGACGTTCGCCCAGTTCTTGCAGCGCCGTCATGTCGCGCTTCATTTCGGATTTGCTGACGTAGATGATTTCGTCGTCTTCTTGATCGTAAGGCTCTTGGTTCATGGCTATGGCGTGCTTGGGCAAAGGCGCTATGATAGCAAACCCGTCCCGGCCGCCCCGGATTAAAGTGCGGCCAGTCATCTGATTGGAAATTGAGCGTGTCCGAATTCAGCTTTACCGAAGAACAACTGCGCGATCTGGGTCAGGCTGTGCTGACCGAGGCGAAGAAGCAGGGCGCGAGCGCCTGTGAAGTCGATATTTCCGAGAGCGCTGGCCAGAATGTGTCGGTGCGCCTCGGTGAAGTCGAAACCATCGAATACAACCGCGACAAGGGCGTGGGCATTACGGTTTATCTGGGTCAACAAAAAGGGCATGCCAGTACGTCCGATTTTTCGATGCCGGCGCTGTTTGAAACCGTGCGCGCCGCGCTGTCGATTGCGCGTTATACCGCCGCTGACGAATACGCGGGTCTGGCCGATCCGGCGCGCTTTGCCAAGTCTTTCCCTGATCTTGATCTTTACCATCCGTGGCCGATTTCGGTGGAGGATGCGATTGCACTGGCGCAAGGCTGTGAAGCGGCCGGGATGGCGGTCGATGCGCGCGTTGATAATTCTGAAGGCAGTTCGGTTTACGCCAGTGCCAGCCGCTATGCATATTCGAATTCGCTGGGTTTTGTCGGCAGCGGCACAGTGAGCCGGCATAGCCTGTCGGCCACGCTGATTGC
>CAXYUI010000123.1:0-5764 GCA_964291975.1 uncultured Formivibrio sp.
TCGCCTCGCCACTCGTTTTGCGGAAATACTGGGTCGCCGCATCATCGCCGCCCATCAAAATGTCTTTCGCATCGGTCAACGTCATCTTTTTAATGCTATCGAGCAAAATCGGTTTGGCATCGACCACCGCCGATTCCGCAGCGCGGTTCATGGTGGTGACGAGCTGATCGGCCACGCCGCCCATGCCGATCCGGCGCAGCATTTTCTCAGCCTTGGCCAGATGCGGCGGCAGGGGAATCTTCACACGCTCGTTGCCCAGAAAACCATCCGGGGAAGCCAATTGTTCAACCGCAACTTGCGTGCCGCGACTCAAGGCTTCGCGCAGACCTTGACCCGCTTCCTTGTTGGTGATCGCCGACAGATCAATCGCGTTGGCATTGATCGCCAGCACCAGACCCAAAACAGCCCAAATTCGCATCATCATTACCTCTTCATCAAATCAGGCTCATATAATCGCGGGGATTGAATCCGGACGCAAATATGAAACCCGCTTATTTCATCGGCCTCATGAGTGGAACGAGCCTGGATGGCATCGATTGCGCGCTCGTCGATTTTTCTGAATCGACGCCCCGCCTCGTGGGCGCACTGTGCCAGCCTTTTGATCCGGCTCTGCGCGACGAACTACTCGCGCTGCAATCGGCGACGCCTGACGAGTTGCACCGCGCCGCGCTCGCCGCCAATGGTTTGAGCCGCGCCAGCGCCCAAGCCGTGCAAGCCTTGCTCGCCCAAACCGGCGTAGCGGCGAACGACATCACCGCCATCGGCCACCACGGCCAGACCATCCGCCACCGCCCGGAACTCGGGTACACGCTGCAGATCGGCAACCATGCCCTGCTCGCCGAGCTGACCGGCATTACGGTGGTCGGCGACTTCCGTTCGCGCGATGTGGCGGCCGGCGGCCAAGGCGCGCCGCTGGTGCCGGCTTTTCACCAAGCGATTTTTGGCGCGACGAACCAGACCCGCATCGTCGTCAATATCGGCGGCATCGCCAATCTGACCGTCCTCGCGCCCGATCAGTCGGTGCTCGGCTGGGACAGCGGGCCGGGCAATGTCTTGATGGATGACTGGATCAGTCGCGAGCGCGGTCTGGCTTTTGATGCCAATGGCGACTGGGCTGCGAGCGGGAAAGTCGATCACACGCTGCTCACCGATCTGCTCGCCGAACCCTTCTTTGCCCTGCCCGCCCCCAAAAGCACGGGCCGCGACCTTTTCAATGCCGACTGGCTTTTGCCTCGTCTGCAAGATCATGCCAGCGCCGATATACAAGCCACGCTGTGCAGACTCACGGCGCAATCGATTGCCGATGCCGCCCGCCCCCATCATCCGGCCGCGCTCTTTCTGTGCGGCGGCGGCGCGCACAACGCCACGCTGCGCCGGATGCTCTCTGAGCTGCTGCCCGATGCCGCGATCAGCACGACGGCGGAACTGGGGGTTGATCCGGACTGGCTTGAAGCCATGGCCTTTGCCTGGCTGGCGCGCTGCTGCCTGCAAAACCAGCCCGCCAATCTGCCCGCAGTGACCGGCGCGGCCGGTTCGCGCATCCTCGGTGCAATTTGGCCGCAATGAAAACCGCGCAGTTGCAGCTCAACCCCGAGGGCGTGCCCTACTCGGGCGAATTTGACGACATCTATCACAGCAGCGACGGCGGACTCGGTCAGGCGCAGCACGTTTTCATGGCGGGCAACGGCCTGCCTGCGCGCTGGCAGGGGCAAAAATCCTTCACCATTCTGGAAACCGGCTTTGGACTGGGGCTGAGTTTTCTGGCGACATGGCAGGCCTGGCGCGAAGACCCTGATCGATGCGAGCGCCTCAATTTTATCTCGGTCGAGAAATTCCCTTTTACCGCCGCCGATCTTGCGCGCCTGCATACGCAATGGCCGCAATTTGCCGCACTATCCAGCGAGCTTGTCGCCCAATGGCCTTGGCTCACGCCGGGGTTTCACCGCATTACACTCGACGGCGGCCGCGTCATCCTGACGCTGCTGCTCGACGATGCGCGCGAACAGCTCAGCAAACTCATCGCCCGCGTTGACGCGATCTATCTTGATGGTTTCGCACCTTCCAAAAACCCGGAAATGTGGTCGCTTCCGCTTTTCAAGCGGCTTTGGCGCGTCAGCCACGCAGAGACCACACTGGCGACCTACACCGTGGCTGGGCAAGTGCGGCGCGATTTAACGGAAGCTGGTTTTGCGGTGAAGCGCGTACGCGGTTTCGGCGGCAAACGGCACATGCTGACTGGTCGCGTCGCGCGCACGGCTCGTTCGCTCTATCCCCCCACGGCGACCGAACAACACGCCATCGTCATCGGCGCGGGGCTGGCCGGGTGTAACGTGAGTACTGCGCTCGCGCGGCGCGGCTGGCGCGTTACGCTGATTGAAGCTGAATCTGACATCGCGACGCGGGCTTCGGGTAACCATGCCGGATTGATGCATCCAGCGCTCAGCCTGGATGACAACCTGCTTTCGCGTCTGAGTCGCGCCGGTTTTGCCGCCATGCTGGCGCAACTGCGCGGACTGGGTGGTGTGGCTTGGGGGGAAACGGGCGTGCTGCAGATGGCTGATTCCGAAAAAGAAGCTGCGCGCCTTAAAGCCAGCATCGAGCGCAATGGTTTGCCGCCCGAATACGCGCGCTGGCTCGATGCGCAGGACACGCAGGAAATCGGCATCAACACCGAATGGGGCGGGGTCTGGTACGAGCACGGCGCATGGGTGCAACCGGCCAGCCTGTGCCGAGCCTTGCTGGCGCAATCCAGCCGTATCGACTTGCGTTTGCATACCCCTGTGGCACGCCTGCAAAAAAATGAAGAAGGCTGGCAAGTTTTCGATGCGGGCGAGCAAATCATCGCCAGCGCCCCCACGCTGATCCTGGCCAACGCCACGGCAGCGCGCCAATTTTTCCCAGACCTGCCGCTTGGCGATCAAGCCCGCAGCGTCACGCGACTTGCCGCCAATTCGATCCAGGCGCCTGCTTTTGGCATCAGCGGCAGCGCCTATCTGACCCCGGATTGCCAAGGCGAGCGCTGCATTGGCGCAGCAGAAGTCATCGACGGCGACCTGAGCGCCGCCCAATTCGCCAATCTGAACCAGCTTGCCCGTCTTTTCCCCAGCACGACGTTCAAAGACATCCGCACCCGAGCCTGCGCGCGCCCAGTCAGCCATGATCGCATGCCGCTGATTGGCGCCGTATTGGCAGAATCCGGCCTCTACGCCGCCTTGGGTTTTGGCTCGCGCGGGATCACCTGGAGCGCGCTCGCCGGCGAGACCATCGCCAGCCTGCTCCACACAGAACCACTCCCCATCAGCCGCGATCTCTATGCGGCAATCGAGCCAAGCCGCTTTGCGCGGCGGCAAAGCCATCAGACCACTTCCTGACAGCGTCACCAAACTGTTGCCGTATTGCAACGTTTGTTCACATCTCTGACCTATCGCAAGCCTTTGTTGGCATTGATTGTTATCCATAACAAGCATTACCCAAGACCGGCTCGGATTGTCAGCTTACATTTACCGGCCTATCGCGCCTCCATATCATCACCACTTACTGATATTCGAGCCGGAAAGCCATGCCAACCGGCCTCGTACTCTCACCTTCCCCAGTCAGCAAAGGACTCCCCATGAACCAGTTGCGACAATACGGCCTTGGCGGCGCGGCGATGATCATCGCATCCCTGCTGAGCGCCTGCGGCGGCAGGGATAGCAACACATCGACAGCGCCCACTCCGACTCCTGCCCCCACTTCGGGGTCCGGAACGGCTTGCACCAGCACCGGCAGCAAATTGCACAGTCTGTCCGTTACCGACCTTTCCGTCGGGACTGAACTGGCCAACCAAAATGTAACTGGATGGGCATCGCAGGGCGCAGGCACGACCGGCGGCGCGGGTGCTCCTTCCAGCAATATCTATATCGTGCGCAGTCGCGCCGAACTGAAAGCCGCGCTCGCGAACAGCAATAGCCCAACCTTTGCCACGAATGCAGCCACCGCCAAGAACGAAGCCAAAATCATCTATGTGATGGGTTCGATTTACGGTACGGATCTTGGCAACGGGCAATATGCCGATGAAGCGTATTACAAGAGCCAGAACACCACAGCCGCCAACTGGGATTGGGCGCTGTATCTGAAGAGCGTTGATACCGCTTACATGGCTGACCTGAATGCGCGCGCCACCGCCGGCGATGCCGCCGCCGTGGAAGAAAAGGCCAAGATCAGCAAGCTGGGTTCGGCTCGCACAACATTCAGCAATATCCAGAAAGAACAGATTCAGTTCGTAGTGCCTTCGAACACCACCATCATTGGCTTGGGTAGCTCGGCCAAACTCATCGATGGCTATCTCTCGATCAACGCCTCCAGCAACATCCTCATCCCCACCCTGGAACTGCAAGCGCCAAGTGACTTGGCTGCGGCGTACACCAACACAGTGGGTAAGGAAGAATGGAACGCCCGCTTCAAGGCGATTTCGGTGGTGACCGGCAAACAGCTCTGGTTCGACCATCTGACCCTCAGCGACGGCGCAAATCAGGACACGGAAAAGCTCACCATCAATGGCGTGACCAAAACCGTGCAGCGCCATGATGGCCTGCTCGACATCGAAGACAGCTCGGACTATGTGACCGTGTCGTATTCGGTCTTCAAGAATCACGACAAGACCAATATGGTCGGCGGCTCGGGCGACGGCAACGGCGCCAAGGAACGCGACTACAACCGCCTGACCTTCAGCAACAACATCTGGCAGGATTCGGTGCAACGCGCGCCGCGCGCCCGCTTTGGCCAGATCCACGTTTACAACAACTACTACACCGGCAATACCGATGCCGAAACCTATGCCGCCAGCTACTACATCGGCATGGGCGCGGAATCGCGCATCCTCTCGGAAGCTAACGTGTTTGACATGACCGGCTCCAAGGCCGCTGTCTCCAAGGTGATTTCCAACCTGAACGGCTACCAGTTCAAGGATGTGGGTTCCTGGTTCAACGGTGCCCCCGCTTCGGCCGAACTTGAAGCCGCCGCAAAAACAGCGCTGGAAGCACGCTGGAGCAGCGCGCGCAAGGCCGCAGATGGCTCGCCCACGCCTACTCCCGACAAAGTCAACAGCGTCTTCACCCTCGCCGCCTACACCAATGAACTGGGCTGGACCCCGCCTTACAACTACACCCGAGGCAGCTCGGCCGATACCGTGCGCCAGCATAATCTGGCTCATGCCGGCGCAGGCAAGCTGTTTGTGAATGAAGGCAGCAGCAACCGTCCGCTGCTCAGCGACAGCCAGGGTGAAACCTATACCGTGGCCAAGGCGCTCGCGGGCACGGATAGCTGGGCGCCGCAAACGGCTCGCCTCAATCCAGCCAGCTTTACCGCAAGCTATGTGGTGGCCAAGGACGGCTCGGGCAGTCATGCCACGATCCAAGCCGCGCTCAATGCCGCTGCAACCAGCACCGCCGCGCGCGTCTACATCCAGGTCAAAGCGGGTGACTACAACGAGCAGCTGATTGTGGGCAACACTACAGCCGCCGTGACGCTGTACAGCACCGAAAGCGATGCTTCCAAAGTGCGCATCTATAACGCGCTCTCCAAGGGCAGCGCCCAATCGGCTTACACGGCTTTGGTCGGTGCGCCTTATGCAAGCTCGGTGTACGTCGGTAACAGCGATGCCCAAACCGTTTACAACGCTTGCATGGTCTCGGGCAAAGTCAGCGCCATCGGCACTGTATGTTCGGCCACGATGCGCGTGCGCAATAACCGCTTCCAGCTCGTCAACATCACCGTGGAAAACGCT
>CAXYUI010000124.1:0-5730 GCA_964291975.1 uncultured Formivibrio sp.
AGAACTTCGAGCAGCCTTCCATGATCGAGACAAAAGCCGTCGCGCCTTCGGTTTTGGCGGGCGGCAGGTGATCGAATTTTTCGATTTCCGGGAAGGAAATATCCACTTGCGGCAGGCCGGTTGCGCGGCGCTTGGCGATGAGTTCGGGCAGGCGATGCAGGGTTTGCGGGCCGAAGACCACATCCACATATTTGGCACGCTGGATGATGGTTTCGCCTTCTTGGCTGGCTACGCAGCCGCCGACGCCGATCACAATATTCGGATTGGCTTTCTTCAGGTCTTGCACACGCCCCAAATCGGAAAACACCTTTTCTTGGGCTTTTTCGCGGATCGAGCAAGTGTTGAACAGAATGACGTCGGCTTGTTCCACCTTGTCCGTTTTGACATGGCCTTCGGCGGCCGCCAGCACGTCCACCATTTTGTCCGAGTCGTACTCGTTCATCTGGCAGCCGTAGGTCTTGATGAATACTTTTTTGCTCACGGTATCTTCAGTTTGGTTGGCGGATTCTGGGTCAGAAAAATCGAATCCGCAGGTGTCAATTCGTCGCGCTAAGCGCTGCATGTTGCAAAAATGGTCAAGCCGGTAACACCGGGCGCGTGCTCTTGGATTGCTGATAATCCGACAGGCGGCGCAGTGCTGTTCGAGCGCGGCGTCATTTTATCGTGTCCGGATTGCGCATCGAAGCGCAATTCGATCAAAAACAAGTAGTTCCGCGCGTCTTTTTGCCATCGTCTATTGCGCTGTTTGCGTGGAAGGCAGCAAAAAGGCCCGGGAATGTCCGGGCCTTTTCCGGTTGTTGCGCACCATTTTTTGCCGGGGAATTGTAGCCCAAGCGCTTGTGGCAAGTCACGGCTTGCGCCGGTTTTTACGCCGCTGGCGCAAGCCGGTTTCACCGGCTGCTGAGGGATCGTTACAATGGATTTCACCCTCTTTCACTCAAGATTCCGACTCCCGGAATCGGCGGAGAAGCGATATGACCCTCTCACGCAAAATCATGGCTCTGACCGGGCTGGCTCTTTTGATCTGTTTACTGATGTTTGCTGCGGCGATTTCAGGCTTGGGCAGCGTTCTTGCCGCGCAGCCTGCGCCGGCCGCGCAAGCGGCTTATGCTTCGGCGCGCAGTGTGTTGTTGTTCTTGTTGTTTCCCGGCGCATTGCTTTTATTGCTGCTGGGATGGTGGATTCGCCGCGCGGTGCTGGCGCCCGTTCAGCACCTGCAAAATGCACTGAGTTTGGCTGCCGATCGCTTTGATTTCACCGGCTCGATAGAGGCCGAATCCCATGATGAGTTGGGGCAAACGGCCGAAGCGTATAACCGGCTGATGCGCCAGCTGCAAAAAAGCTTTGCTGACATTCAGACGGCGGCGGTGACCATGCAGGATTTGACCGAGGAGGTCGATCAGTCTTCACGCAAGATCGCGCGCAATTCGCAAATCCAGAGCGACGCTTCGTCGAACATGGCCGCCGCCGTGGAAGAAATGACCATGAGCATCGCCAGCGTGGCCGAGCAAACGCGCAATGCGGCCGATTACACCCAGGAATCGCATCGGATTGCCGATACCAGCGCAGATGTGATCCTGAGTACGATTGATGGCATTCAGCAAATTTCGGAATCCGTGCGTGGCGCGGCCGAGCGCATCAGCAAGCTGCGCGCGGATTGCGACAGCATTTCGGCCATGGCGCGCATCATCCGCGAGATTGCCGACCAAACCAATCTCTTGGCGCTTAACGCGGCGATCGAAGCGGCGCGTGCGGGCGAGCAGGGGCGCGGCTTTGCCGTGGTGGCCGATGAAGTGCGCAAGCTGGCCGAACGCACCGCGCAATCGACCCATGACATCACCAGCCTGCTTTCGCAAATGCAAGACAGCGCGCGGCTCGCTGGCGAGAGCATGGCCAGCACCGAAATCGCGGTGGACAAGGGGGTGGTCAGCGCGCGCGATGCCGGTGAATCAATCCAGAAAATCAAGGATGGTTCGACTTCAGCGGCTGATGTGGTCGAGGAAATCTCTGGCGCCATGCGCGAGCAGCAAACCGCCAGCACCGTGATTGCGCAGAATATTGAACAAGTCGCCCAGATGAGCGAACAGAATTCCGCCACCGCAATCGCTTCGGCCAAGACGGTGGGCAAGATGTCGCAGGCCAGCCGCGATATTGCCCAACTGCTCTCGACTTACCGGATCGATACCGCCGAGCGCAAGATCGAATTGCGTCTGGCCGACATCCACAATGATGAACACCCTGCCGTGCAGGCCGTGCGCCGGATGGGCGAGTTGCTCGCTGAGCGCAGCGGCGGGCGCATCAGTCTGAAAATCTATTCGGGCGGCAAGTTCG
The DNA here is from genome assembly GCA_964291975.1 of uncultured Formivibrio sp. Taxonomy (GTDB): domain Bacteria; phylum Pseudomonadota; class Gammaproteobacteria; order Burkholderiales; family Chitinibacteraceae; genus CAXYUI01. The sequence continues at coordinate 2,332 of CAXYUI010000124.1, forward strand.
GCTCGGAAAAAGAAGCGCTGGAACAATTGCAATCGGGCGCGCTCGATATGACCCGCACCATGGTTTCGCAGCTCAATAAGGATTGTCCGGCTACCGTGGTGCCGACCCTGCCTTTCCTGTTCCGCTCGATCGAGCACATGCAGCATGCGGTCGATGGCGCGCCGGGGCAGGAAATCCTGCAATCGTGCGCGGCGGGTGGTTATGTGGGGCTGGCCTTTTTTGATAGCGGCGCGCGTTCGATCTACGCCAACAAGCCGGTGCGTTCGCTGGCTGACATGCGCGGCGTGAAGCTGCGCGTGCCGCAATCCGATTTGTGGATCGCCGTGGCCAAAGCCATGGGCGCGCAAGCAACACCGATGTCGCTCGATGAAATTATCGACGGCCAGCGCACTGGCCTGATTGAAGCCGCTGAAAACAACCTGCCGTCTTATGAAGGCTTTAAACACTACGAAGTCTTCAAGTATTTCTCGGCAACCGAACACGCCATGGCGCCAGACATTTTGGTGTTCTCGAAGAAGCGCTGGGACAGCCTCTCGGCCGACGATCAGGCGCTGATCGCGCAAGTTGCGCGCGAAATCGTCCCGCTCATGCGTCGCTTGTGGAAAGAGCGCGAAGATACCGCGCGCAGCAAGGTGCAAAAAGCCGGGTGTACCTTGGTCTCCGATGTCAACAAAGCGTCTTTCCAGTCGGCGATGCAGCCGGTTTACAGCCAGTTTGTGAAAACCGAGCAGCAACGCAAACTGCTTGCCGCCATCCAAAGCCTGCACTGAACGCTTCTGCTGGCGACATCAAAAAAACAACCCCGCAAACGGCGGGGTTGTTTTTTAGCTGGACACACAATCAGGCCGGCTGGATTTCCAATCCTTCCAGTCCTTCCGGTTTTTCGCCGGTGAGCAGGTAGTCGATCAGTTCGCGCACGGGACGAATTGCGTCGCCGAACGGCAGCGGCTCAGAACCCCGGAAAAACAGTCCCTTGCCCACTTCGCCGCGCCAGGCCGACGAGAGCTTCATGTCGATACAGAACTGACCGACCTTGTTCAGACCGTCGCGCAGACCGCAGACCGACAGGCAGTTGAGCGCTTGCGTGCAGCGGGCGAGGTCGGCTTTGGCGTTGGCTTGCAGCTTTTCCACACGACCCATGTAGTTCTTCAGCCACGGCGTCAGCACAGCGCGGGCGGGCAGGCCGGCGGCGCTCATGAATTCAACGATGTCGGCGCGAGTCGCGCGTGCCAGTGTTTCCTTGAACGACAGGCTGGCGTCGCTTTCTTGGGTGACGGCAAAGGCCGTGCCCAATTGCACGCCCGACGCGCCCTGCCCCAGGTAGTGCTTCACTTTTTCATGGCTGTTGATGCCGCCGGCGACGATCAGCGGAATTTTTTCGCAAGCCAGACCCAAGGTGTGGAAGAGCTCCAGCGTTTCCGCGAGCACACGGTCGAAATCAAACTTCGGGTTATTAATGTCTTCGATGGAGCTGGCGCCCAAATGGCCGCCGGCGAATTTCGGGTTTTCGATCACCAGCGCATCCGGCAAGCGCCCTTTTTTCATCCAGCGCTTGAGCACCACATTGATGCCACGGCTATCCGACAGGATCGGGATCAGCGCGATATCCGGGTAAGCCGCAGTCATTTCCGGCAGATCAAGCGGCAGCCCCGCGCCCATCACAATCGCATCGGCGCCCGATTCGCAGGATTGGCGCACCAACGTGCCGTGGCTGCTGACTGCCTTCATCACATTGACCGCCACCATGCCATTACCTGCGGATTTTTCCTTGGCGAGCTTGATCTCGCGGTCGAGCGCGGTGAGATTGAATGCATCGAGTTGCGCCTGATCTTTGGTGCCCTTGCTGGCTTCGAGCAGATCGGGGTGCAAATGGCGCAGATCGACGCTGGCGATGGTGCCGACGGCGCCTTCATGCGCAACTGCGCCGGCCAGCCCGTGTGCTGATACGCCAACACCCATGCCCCCTTGAACCACGGGCAACAGGGATTTTCCTTTGATCAACAGGGGCTTGAATGCGTCAGTCATGAGTCGAATTTCGGAGATAAGTTCAGATTTGCGCAGACTACAGCAAGACGATGCGACTGTCGCGCATCTGCCTTGGGCTGTTGCGTTTTATCAAGCCTCGCGCAGCGAGAACTTCTGGAATAAGGCGTTAAGTGTCAGCAAAGTGTCAGATGCTGGATAAGTCGCCGTCGATGGCGTCGCCAACAAGGCAGGTGCTACACAGCCGTGCGTGCGGAATTTCTGAACGGCATATTCTTTGACGCCGAGCGCCGCCAACGTTTTGCCAATGGCCAGCAAATCACCGTCCGAAAGCAGCGCGTGGTGTGCGGTGGTGCGGCACTCGAACGCGACGCCGGATTCTTTAACCAGCATCAGCGATTGCCAGGCCGGATCGCCGCTTTTGCGGATTTGCGTGACTTTTTCGTAATCGGCAAAGGGCGCCTTCACGTCAAAACCCACCCAGTCGACATGGGGCAGGCAATCGCGCAGGCGTTGCGGATAGCTGCCGCCCGTGTGCAGCGCCACGCCAAAACCACGCGCTTTCACTTCGGCCAGCATTTCTGGCAGACGCGGCTCGGCCAGCGGCTCGCCGCCGCAGACCACCAATCCATCCAGTAGCCCGCGCCGGCTTTCCAGCCAATCGAGCACATCCGCCCAAGCCGGATCGCCCGCTTCCTTGTTGCGCTTTTGCAGGTGCGGGTTGTGGCAATAGTGGCAGCGCCACGGGCAGCCGGAAACGAAGACCACGGCAGCAAGATGATCCGGCCAGTCGCAGCTCGAAAAAGGCACGAAACCACCCAGTTTGGGGATGCGCGGGCCTTCATGCAGGTCGGGGCGTTCTGTGGCGGATGCTGGCGTGAGCGCGTTGTTGGCAAACACGCTCGCGCCTTCGCGCACGGCATCCATAAGCCGAGCCGAAGAAGCGTCTACTTGCTGCATGGTTCGGCAAAGAACTTGCGGTCGGCAAATTCGGATTGCTTGCCGATGTTGAAGGCGGAAACCGGGCGGTGATAGCCCATCACCCGGGTCCAGACTTCGCAGCGGGTGCGCTCTTCCTCTTTCAGGGTCAGCGTGGTTTGGTCTTGTTCTTGAATGACGACAGACATCGGCGTTCTCCAGAGTGAATCAATTTTATTGGCAGCAGGATTGCTGGCGTTTTTTGGCTAGCAATTCTTCATCGCATTTCGGACAGAACTCGTGGTGACCCGAGATATAACCGTGCTTGGGGCAGATCGAGAAGGTTGGCGAAATGGTGATGTAGGGCAGGCGGAATTTCTCCAACGAACGTTTCACCAATAGCCGGCATGCCGCTGCGCTGGAAACGGCTTCGTTCATATACAGGTGCAGAACGGTGCCGCCGGTGTATTTGCGCTGCAATTCTTCCTGCATCGCCAA
>CAXYUI010000125.1:0-5705 GCA_964291975.1 uncultured Formivibrio sp.
AGGGGGGGGGAAAGGGAATCCCCCCCCCCCCCGCGGGGGGGAGAGGGTTAGGGGAGAGGGTCGACGCCGCCGAGGCGCTGATCGCCCTGGCCGAATCCTTCCGTGGCGATGCCAACACGGCCAAGGTCGAAGACCTGGCCTGGCGCAGCCTGCCGCTGCAAGAGCGCATCACCCATGCGCTGGTCAAGGGCATCACCACCTACATCGTTGAAGACACCGAAGAAGCGCGCCTCACTTCCGAGCGCCCGATCCATGTGATCGAAGGCCATTTGATGACCGGCATGAACCATGTCGGTGATCTCTTTGGCGCGGGCAAGATGTTCCTGCCGCAGGTGGTGAAATCGGCGCGCGTGATGAAGGCCGCCGTCGCCCATCTGGAACCCTTTATCGAAGAAGAAAAGATCCGCATGGGTCTGGCGGATGCGCCGGCCAAGGGCAAGATCATCATGGCGACCGTCAAGGGCGACGTGCATGACATCGGCAAGAACATCGTCGGCGTCGTCCTGCGCTGCAATAACTATCAGGTCACCGATCTGGGCGTGATGGTGCCGGCGCAAACGATTCTGGATAAGGCCAAAGAGATTGGCGCGGACATCATTGGCCTTTCTGGCCTGATTACACCGAGTCTGGAAGAAATGGCCCATGTCGCCAAAGAAATGGAACGTCAGGGCTTCACGATTCCGTTGATCATCGGCGGCGCGACCACCTCCAAGGTGCACACCGCTGTCAAGATCCAGCCCAACTATCCGAGCGGCGATGTGATCTATGTCGCCGACGCCAGCCGCGCCGTGGGCGTGTGCTCGAACCTGCTGTCTGACGACCTCAAGCCGGAATTTGTCAGTAAGGTCAAAGCCGAATACGACAACATCCGCAATATTCATTACGGCAAGGAGCGCACGCCGCTCTTGCCGCTGGCCGCTGCGCGCGCCAATGGCTTCAAGGTGGACTGGGCGAACTACACACCGCCGACGCCCAAGCAGCTTGGCGTGCACCGGCTGGAAAACGTGCCGCTCGCCGATATCGCCGAATTCATCGACTGGAGCCCGTTCTTCAACGCCTGGGAGCTGTTCGGCAAGTATCCGAAGATTCTGGATGACGCCATTGTGGGCGAGCACGCGCGGGCGCTGTTCGCTGACGCGCAGGCGATGCTCAAACAGATGATTGCGGAAAACTGGGTGCGCGCTTGCGGCGTGTACGGGCTGTTCCCGGCCGCCAGCGTGGGCGACGACATCGAAATCTACGCGCCGGAATCGGGCGATACGCTGATGACCTGGCATACCTTGCGCCAGCAAAACCAGAAAGCCGCAGGCAAGGTGAACTGGGCGCTGGCCGACTTTATCTCCCCTCGCACTTTGGGAGAGGGGCAAGGCGGCGCGCCGCGTGATTACATTGGCATGTTCGCCGTCACCGGCGGTCTGGATCTCGACCCGCATGTCGCCCGCTTTGAAGCCGCGCATGACGATTACAACGCCATCATGGTCAAAGCGCTCGCCGACCGCCTGGCCGAAGCCTTCGCCGAATACCTGCACGCGCGCATCCGCCGCGAATTCTGGGGCTACACCGACGACGCCGGTCTGACGCTGGAAGACCTGAACGCCGAAAAATACACCGGCATCCGCCCCGCGCCCGGCTACCCGGCCTGCCCGGATCACACCACCAAGGCCGACCTCTTCCGCGTTTTGGCGCCGGAAACCATCGGCATGAGCCTGACCGAAAGCTACGCCATGCTGCCAACCGCCGCCGTTTCGGGCTTTTACTTCAGCCATCCGGAATCGCGCTACTTTGCCGTCGGCAAGATAGCCAAGGACCAGATCGAGGATTACGCCGCCCGCCGTGGCGTCAGCATCGAACAGGCCGAACGCGATCTCGCGCCGGTGCTGGGGTATAACCCGTGATTGGGATAGACTGAGTTCACTTTGCGCAGGGAGCGTTGCATGGTTTCGTCCAAGGCCAAACACGAATTTATTGTCCGCAATCGGCTGGCCAATTATCAGGCCAGCCTGCGCTTGGAAGGTCTGGTGGGCGCAGTGCCGATCGCCAGCTCTGCCGCTGAAGCCGCAGCCAAGAAAAAGGATTTATTGGATAAATACCGGCGCGGAGCCTGAGGTGCGTGACAAATATGGCACGGGGCAAGACCCCTACTGCTATCCGGATTCAGACACCTTGCGTAACCGCTTGGGCATTCTTGATCCGGAATTACTGGAGCAGGCCGAGCGCGAAATATCGGCGCTGGAAGCCCAGCTGATCGAATTTCACGAACCGCCCTACGATTTGGCCTACTGGCAGTCGCTACATCGGCAACTCTTTGGCGAGTTGTACGATTGGGCGGGGCAGATTCGGGTCATTGATATTTCCAAGCAGCAAACCCGTTTTTGCACGGTGGCGCGCATTGAGCCTGAAGCCGTGAAAATTTTTGCGGCGCTCGCTCGGCAGAATTACTGGCAGGGACTGTCTCGGCATGATCTGGTGCGAGCGGCGGCAGAAGCGTATGCCGAGCTCAACATGATTCATCCGTTTCGAGAAGGCAATGGTCGTGCCCAGCGGATTCTGTTTGAACACCTGATTGTGAATTGCGGATATGCCATCAGCTGGGATGCAATTGGTCGGGATGAATGGCTGAATGCCAATATTGCGGGTGTTTACTGCAATTACCTGCCGATGATTGCGCTGTTTGAGCGCTGCATTGGCACAGAGTTGGAAGAATAAAGGCCGCGCAAGCGGCCTTTCAGGCTGAAGACAAATTCGCCCGCATGCATTTCCCCGCCCCCGCCAAAGCCGAGGCCGAAACGTAAGCTGTGTGCAGCCTGATTGATTGATACCCACCCATCACTGAGCGAATCAAAGATTCGCACGTAGCCCGCCCCTGCGCGCGAAGCCCACCCTTGGGGTGCGAGGGGACACCCCAAGGGTGTGGTTTGTCATTATTCTAAGGGCGATCCGCAGATCGCCCTTTTGCTTAAGGATAAATAACCTTATTCCTTCTCAAACGCCCCCAAGTCTGGCGCTTTGCCCAGATAGGGCAGGCTGACGTTGACGCCGGCGTTGATCAGCTTGCTGCCGGAGACCAAGCGGAACAATCCGTTATCGGGCAGGCTGCCGTCGGGTTTGCGCGCGGCGGTCGCGAGGCTGACTTCGAGCGTCTGGAAATCCGCACTGCTGGCGGCCAGTCCATTCCAGCTGTTGTTGCTGGCGGTAGCATTGGCGATGCTGTCGGCGCTGCTGCCCGCTAGAGAGACATTGTTCTTGAAGACATGCTTGACGCCGGAGGCCACTGGTTGGCCAAAGCCGAAGTTGACGCCGTTCTTGTAAGAAATATTGTTGTAGAGCGTCACGCTGCCCGTGTTGCTGTTCTGGTCGAAGCCCTTGACGCGATTGCCGAAAGCTACTGACTGGGTAATGACATTGTTTTGGGCCACGTTGTTGCCGCCGAGCTTGAAGCCGTTGCCGTTGCCGACAAAGCCGCCATAGCCCCAGACGTCGATACCGTTTTTAAAGGCCCAGCTTTTCTCGATCACGACTTTTTGCGGGCTGTCGAAGGTATCCCAGCCATCGTCCGAGTTATACCAGGCGCGGCAGCCGTAGAAATAGTTGCCAGGCCCTTGGGTTTGCTTGGAAGCGAAACCGTCCGCCATGCCGCCCAATTTCTTCGGATCGTAGTTCATGTAAGCGTCGGAATTAATGACGGTGGTGTACGAGCCGCCCTTGTTGATTTCCAGACCGCTGTTGCGATTGTTGTGGAAGGCCACGTTTTCAAAGGTGTTGTAGCTGCCGGTGACGTAAGCGCCCTGATAGCCGGCGCGGGTGATCGCAATGCCCTTGAAGTACCAGTAGCTGCCGGTCAGATGGAAACCGTAGGAGCTATCCACATAGGTGTTGTCGGGGAAAGAAAAGTCGATCGTGGCGCGCCCGCAGTTGGCGGCCACCATATAGATCTTCGCGCTGGCTGTGCCCGATTTGGACAAGGTGATCGTGTTCTTGACGCCGGCCTTGTACGGAACCGTGTAGGTGCCCGCTTGCAGCAAAATCATTTGCCCTGCGCTGACCTTGGTCAGTGCCGAGGTCAGATCCAGCGGCGAGCTGAAGCTGGTGCCCGCGCCGGAACTTGTGCCCGATGGCGCAACGTAATAAACCTTCGATGCGGTCAGATTGCTGGTTTCTGTGCCGCAGCCGGTGACCAGACTGCTGGTGGTGGTCGGCGCGGACGTTACCGTTTTGGTTGGGGTCGGCGTTGCAGTCGCCGTGGCGACCTTGGTGGGTGTAGCCGTCGCGGTCTTGGTCGGCGTTGGCGTGGCCGTGGCCGTCTTGGTGGGTGTGGCTGTCGCGGTCTTGGTGGGCGTCGACGTCGCGCTGCTTGCGCTGGCATACGAGCAATAGCGAGTGCCGGTCACGCTGGAGCTTGGGAACAGCGATGCGCTGCAAGTAAATGAGCCAGTCAGCGTGGCGTAGACGAATGAGCCCGATTTGCCAAAAGCCACCGAGCGGGTTCCGCTCATGGAGCAGCTGGCGCCTTCGCTGGCGCATTTGGTATAGCCGGACGGGTAATCGGTCGCGGCAAAGGCGGTCGACATCAGTGCCGCCAGAGCGGCAATCCCAAGCAGTTTTCTTTTCACTTTCCAAGCTCCTTTGAAATCAGTTTTCTCGTTATGACCCGCAAGCGGTCACGGCCGCACGCAAAGGCTTGCGGGATTGTCCCCTACATCGATAGGGCATGGATACTTCGCGATGTAAGCGGCAATCATTCAAGCCCCCCAAGCCTGGTAAAGCTCGAGATGTCCTTAAGAAAGGTCAGACGCCTTGTGTTGTTTTTGTGTGGGATGAGTCCTTGAATCGCGCCGCAAGGTGCGAGCTATGTATGGCTTGCCTTTATTGCTTGAGTGCCGCCTGCAAGTGTTGATGAACGGATTTACGAAATGCCTTGGTATGCGGTGTTACCATCCGTTTTTTGCCCATACGGATGACGATATGCCTCGCCTTGAAATCGAAATTTCCACCGAATTTATTCCGCTCAATGATCTCTTGAAAATCTGTGGCGTGGTCGACAGCGGCGGCGCGGGTAAGGCGCTGGTGGCGAGCGGCGTGGTCAAAGTCGATGGTCAGCAGGAATTGCGTAAAACCAACAAAATCCGCCCAGGACAACTTGTGGAAGTGGGTGAGTATGCGATTACGGTGAAGGCGGCTGCGGATTAACGCGAGCGCTGAAAATGCTGGACACGCTTTAACTTAAAGCTGGGTTTTTGTTGCCTTTCTTTTTGCGAAAGATATGATGTTGCTACCGTTCGTCGGGACGGCTTTCATCTGCAAAAAGGGGGATTCCATGCATTTCACCAAACATTCTTTGGGTTTGCTGTGCGGGTTGGCGATGGCGGCTTTGCCGGTGAGCGGATTTGGAGCAGAAATCCGCATCGGCGCACTGATTGACCAGAGTGGGCCGAGCACTTCGCCGCTGTATCGCTCGGCGATTGAGCTGGCGCAAAAGCAGATGAATACCGCGCTGGCGCATAGCGGCAGCAAAACGCGCTTTGTGATTGAATTTGCCGACAGCAAAAGCCAGGCGGCATTGGCGCAAAGCGAAGCGATTCGCCTGATTAATGCGCAGAAAGTCGCCGCGCTCGTCACCATGAGCAGCGGCGAAACGGTGGCGGTGAACAAGCTCAATTACGATCCCGCTAGCCCGGCTGCGTATAAAGTGGCGCTGACCTGTTTTC
>CAXYUI010000126.1:0-5684 GCA_964291975.1 uncultured Formivibrio sp.
TGTAATCCGCCGCAAAAATCAGGACGGCGCGGGTCACCAAAGAGCGCGCAGCGCAGGTCAGGCAATAGCTGAATGCATGGTTCGCCAGCCGGTTTGCCGTCGGGCATGCCGGGGATCGGGCTCGTGATCGAAGGCGCGATGCAGCAGGCGGCGCAATTGGGGCGGCAAGAAAGAGTCATGGTTGCCATTGAAACCGATCACCCGAATGCGCGCAAGCTGGATGGAGATTTGGGTAAAAGTTAATTTGTTTTCTTTCGTTTGTCCTGATAAATTCTTTCAAATTGTTTCAAACAATAATTTAAATCGATTTTTAGGGTAGGGCTTGATCATGCTATTGGCTTGGGTGGAACTGCGTAAATTTCTGTTGCTGATATGGGTGGCTGTACTGACGGCCTGTGGCGGCGGTGGCGGCGGCGGTGGGGGCGTTCCCGATAGCTATTCCGGTAATCCAGAGCAGTGTTCGGTAAAGCAATCCAAGGATATTTTGCGCACCTATATGCGCAGTGATTATTTCTGGAATGCTGAGGTCAAATCGCTGCTAGATAGCGATATTCCGTACGTCCAAGCAGGCTCTAATGTCGAAGCGTATTTCAATGCCTTGTTGTGGACGCCGGCTCGCAGCGGCAAGGATCGTTACAGTTTCATGTATACGGCGGCCGACTATTCGGCGGCCGTGAATGCCGAAGCGACCGGCTTTGGCGTGTACTGGTCTTGGGCCTCAAGTGGCGCCAGCAAGGTGGCGCGCGCGCTCTATGTGGAGCCGGGCTCGCCGGGTGAGGTGGCCGGTATTGCGCGCGGCGACACGCTGGTTCAGGTCAATGGCGCGCCTTTCACCTATGGCAGCGTGAGCCAAGCGCAAATCGATGCCCTTTACCCGCCCAAGGCTGGAACGGTGACTGATTTCACGCTGAAGTCAGTCAGTGGCACGACCAAAACTCTGCGCTTGTCTTCGAAGCTGGTGGAAGAAAGTCCGGTGCTGCTGAGCAAGACCCTGGTGGCGGCCGATGGCAAGAAGGTGGGCTATCTGGTGTTCAACACCTTCATGGCGCAAAAGGGTTTGGCGCAATTGCAGAGCGCATTTCGGCAATTCAAGGCCGATGGCATCAGCGACCTGGTGCTCGATTTGCGCTACAACGGCGGCGGTTCGCTGGAAATTGCGCGCGCGCTCGCAGGCATGATTGGCGGCGAAGCGGTGCGCGACAAGACCTTCTACCGGCTGATTCATAACGCCAATCGCACAGCGAATAATCAGGCGATGACTTTCAATGTTGACGCTGACCCATCGGCCAATCTGGGTTTGAGTCGGCTCTTTGTGCTGACCGGCAGTGGTTCGGCTTCAGCGAGCGAAGCGGGGATTTACGGCCTCAAGGCCTTTATTCCGGTGATTCAGATTGGCGAACAAACCTATGGCAAACCAGTCGGAATGTATGCCACCGAAATGTGCGGCAATTATTATTTTGCAATTAATTTCGAAGGCGTAAATGCCAAGAATGAAGGCGCTTATTACAACGGTATTGCGCCGACTTGCGCGGTGGCTGATGACTTGAATCATGTCTTTGGTGATAACAAAGAAGCGCTGTTGGCAAGCGCGCTGGCTTATCGAGAAAAAGGCGTTTGCCCTGCAACGGTGGCCAAAGGCGCTGCACAAAGCGTTGCCGATAAGATGGAGCCTCTGCGCGATAATCCATTGCGCAATAATTTACTGATTTCGCGTTGAGGGAATCCTTTATCAGTAAATACTGAATAAGGTAGACCGCAAAATCGGTATTGCCGTCAGCAAAGACCCGGACGAGCGCGATAAATGCGACATCTCCGGGTCTTTTTTTGCCTTGTGTCGGGCTTGTCCGTACTATCTCGACGTTTATTTGAACTTGGTTTCTTCGCATGTACCCGATTTATTTCGTGGCCACCGTCGGCCTGCTCTTGTTGAACCTGACTGGCCTGATGTTGCTGGTTCGTCGCATCCTGCCCAATCCGGCGCTGGCGCGTGCGACGGGCGTGCTGGGTCTGTGTCTGGTTCTCTTTTTTGTCGAGCACTTTGTCGGCTTGGGGCGCTTGAGTTGGGTTTGGCCGCTGACTTCATTATTGAGTGGCGCTCTGATCTGGCGTGCGCGCACTGAATGGCGCTCTTCGGCCATGCTGACCGAGACCGTGGTCTTTGTGGTCGCGCTCGTTTACGGCTTGGGCTGGCGCTGGCGCTATCCGAATATCGACGGCGGTTCCGAACATCTGACCGACCTGGTGTTTATCAGCAACTATCTGGCAGGCGATCTCTTGCCGCCGCCAGATCGCTGGCAGCCGGGGCAGGTTTTTGATTTCTACTATGGCTTGCAACATTACGGCGCGGCGTTGATGGGGCGGGTGTTCGATCTTTCCGCCGGTACGGCGATGAATATGGCCAATGGTCTTTTGTTGGCGCTGACGGCCAGCTTGGGCTGGGCGGTAGCGGGCGCTTTCATCCAAAAATCCTGGCCGCGTGTGCTTCTGGTTTGTGCGCTGATTATGGGCGGCAATGGACTCGCGCCGTTTGTGCCCTTATCAATTACCCAGCCCACGCTGAAAGAGACTTTCTCCGCGACCGGCGTGCAGAGCCGCTATTGGGCCAGCACGCGCTTTTCCGGCATGCACGATGCGCAGGTCAATACCGAATTGGGCAAGGCGTTGTTTGCGCCGACTTCGGAAACGCTCGATCTGCCGCTGGAAACCATCAGTTTTTATTCCTATCTGGGCGATTACCATCCGCCGCAAGGCGGTTTTGCGCTGCTCTTGTATGCGTTGGGTTTGATGGCGCTATTGGCGCGCAAGCCTGAGTCCGATGCGGCGGGGGATGGTGCGGCCTTGTCCGATCGCCAGCGCGGCATCGTGCAAGCTTTGCTGGCCTCGACCGCCGTTTCGGTGCTGACGATCAATGGCTGGGTATTCCCGCTGCAAGTGCTGCTGGTCGGCGCTGGCCTTTTCTGGTGCTGGCGTGAAAAAGCATTGAACTGGCGGACGGTGGCGATCGGCATTGGCGTGACGGTCGCGCTGATTTACCCCTTCTTTTCGCGTTTCGCGCCGATGGCGTTGCCTTCGCCTGCGGCTTTTGTGAAGGCCGGGCAGCATACTTCCTTGGTGGTTTTCTTGGCCTTGCACTGGCCGGTGCTGCTGCTGTGTGGTCTGGGCATTGCCCTGGCGCGCAAGTCGAAATGGGCGCTGTATTTGTCGCTCTTGGTGCTGGCCTTGCTGGTGATTTCCGAGCTGATTTACATCGACGACCCGTATGGCGGCAAGTTCGAGCGCTTCAATACCACGCTCAAATGGTGGTCGTGGCTGTGGCCGGCCGCGCTCGTTGGCTTGGGCAGCTTGGCTTGGGGTTTGGGCGGACGCATTTCGCGGGCGCTGGTGACCATCGTCTGTGTAGCCGTGCTGGTCACGGCGGTTGACGTGGCTTTGGCTTGGTTTGTTGCGCCGCGCCCGGATGCTGGCAAGTTCGCGGGTGACGGCTGGTTGCGCTCGGATACGGCGCATCGCAGCATGCTCGATCATCTGCAAAATGCGCCCAAGGGCATCATGCTCGAAGACCCGGAAGGCGGCAGCTATGTGCGCAGTTCGGCCTTTGCGCTGTTTACCGGCAATACCTCGGCGATTGGCTGGCCGAACCACGAAAGCATCTGGCGCGGCGGGCCTTTCTATATCAACGACCGCGCCGAAGCGGCGCGCCGTTTCTATCGCGGCGAGCTCGAAAACGCCCCGGCGTGGCTCACCCAAAACCAGATCCGTTATGTGATCTGGGCTTCTTGGAACGACGGCAATACCCCGGGCGCATGGGCGAAGATCAGCGAGCAAATTGGCGCCGATTATCACTGGCGCGCTTTCCGGCAGCATGGCGACAGCCGTGTTGGAGTTTGGGAACGTCGCTGACAGGGTGAAGACATGCAACTGATTAATCTGGTTTTTACTCTTGGCCTTTTGCTGCTGAATCTGGCTGGCCTGACGGTGCTGGCGAGCCGCTGGATTCCCCGTTTTGCGTTGGCGCGCGCGGCTGGCGTCCTGCTTTGGGTGATGGTGTTTTTCTTTGTCGAGCACTTTGTCGGGCTGGGACGGCTGGCCTGGCTGTGGCCGCTGACCAGCGCCGCCTCGATCTGGCTGATCTGGCGCGCCCGTATCGAGCTGGCTGAGCGCGGCTTCTGGCGCTCGGAGCTGATCTTCGTGCTGGCTTTCGGCTACGGTCTTTTCTGGCGCATGAGCTTTCCGGCGATTTACCCCAGCTCCGAGCGCGTGACCGATCTGTATTTCATCACCAACTATCTCTCTGGCGTGACGCTACCGCCGCCGGATCTATGGTTCCCGCCGGGCAAGTTCGATTTCTATTACGCCATGCAGCATTACGGCGCGGCGCTGATGGCGCGGATTTTGGGTCTGTCGTCCGGCATGAGTTACAACCTGGCTTTCCCCTTGGTGATGGCGATGCCGATCACGCTGGCCTGGGATTACGCCTCGCGCTTTGTGAAGGCGCGCTGGTCGCGTGTGGTACTGATTGCCGCACTGGCGATTGGTGGCACGGGCGTTTCACCGATCATGCACATCGTCAGTCAAGACCCGGCTGGCATGGATGCGGGCGGTGTCGTGTACCAGTTCATGTGGGGCTCGCAGCGCTTCATTGGCGGCTATGACCAGATTCTGAACACACCAGCCGGTCACGCGCTGTTCCCGCGCAAGTCCGGCGTGAGTCAGGACGAAGTGCGCGAATTGCCGATGGAAAACTACGGCTACCAGTTCTATCTGGGCGACTATCACCCGCCGCTGGGCGGCTTCTATCTCTTGTTGCTGGCGATTGCGCTGATTGGCGCGCTCGAAGTGCGCCGCGAAGACGACGCCAATCCACGCGTCTTGCAGGCGCTGCTCGGCCTGTCGGTGTCGGCCGTGCTGGCGACCAATACCTGGGTGTTCCCGTTGCAAGGCTTGCTGGTTGCAGCTTGGGCCGGTTGGCGGCAGTGGCGCGCACGTACTGACAAAGACGCCATGCCCGATTGGGCGGCGCTGGTGGGCGGTGGTCTCTTGGGGCTGGCGCTGCTTTACCCCTTCTTGATCGGCATCGCCAACGCGGCGCAAGCCACGCCGATCAAGCTGGTGAAAGCGGTGGATCATGCCCCTGTGCTCGCTTTCTTGTTCCAGCACTGGCCAACGCTCTTGTTTGCCGCGCTGGGGCTGATCTGGCGCGAAACCCGCAAGACCGTGTTTGTCATGGCGCTGGTGTTTGGCGGCCAGATGCTGCTGTCCGAATTCATCTATGTGGATGATGTGACTGGCGGTCGTTACGAGCGCACCAATACCACGATGAAGTGGTGGGGCTGGATTCACTCGGGCGCCATCATCGCCATCGGCGCGCCGCTCTTGGCCTCTTCGCGGCGCTGGGTGGGCGGCGTGGTGATCGCGGCCAGCCTCTTGATGAGCACCTATGCCTATGACCAGATCCGCTACTGGACGCTGACGGGCAAAAGCGAATTCGCCAAGCTCGACGCCCACACCCTCTACACGCGCGACAACACCGTGCGCGACATGTACGCCTATCTGAAGGCCGCGCCCGATGGCATCGTGCTGGAAAACATCTATGGCGGCTCTTTCACCGAATCGGGCCTGTATGCGCTCTTTGCCGGCAAGCCGGTGCTGCTGGGCTGGCCGATGCATTTGCTGACCTGGCACGC
>CAXYUI010000127.1:0-5679 GCA_964291975.1 uncultured Formivibrio sp.
TGCGCGATCAGGAAGCCGCCAAGCAGCGTGTCGAGGCCGGACTGGAACCGGCGCGTGAAGCCGTGAATAACCTGCGCCTGAAAGAGCAGGAAGCGCGCTTGGCATTGGAGCGCTTTACGCAGGAGCTCGCAGACGCCGGTGCGGATGAAGAAGCGCTGCGGCCAAAGCTGGCTGATAACGTGAAGATTTCGAGTTTGGTCGCCGAGATTGGCCGGATTTCGCAAATGGTCAACAGTCTCGGAGCGGTGAACCTTGCCGCGCTGGATGAACTCACCGCCGCGCGCGAGCGCAAGAATTATCTGGATGCGCAGGCGGCCGATTTGTTCGAGGCGATTGAAACGCTGGAAGGCGCGATCCGCCGCATCGACCGCGAAACGCGCACGCTTTTGTCTGACACTTTTGCAACAGTGAATGCCAGCTTGCAAGAACTCTTCCCCACGCTTTTTGGAGGCGGCCATGCCGAGTTGATCCTGACTGGAGATGAAATTCTTGATGCCGGCATCCAGATCATGGCGCAGCCCCCGGGCAAGAAGAACAGCACGATTCACTTGCTGTCAGGCGGCGAGAAGGCACTGACCGCGCTAAGTCTGGTATTCTCGCTGTTCCGGCTCAACCCGGCGCCTTTTTGCTTACTAGATGAAGTGGACGCGCCGCTGGACGATGCCAACACCCTGCGCTTTTGCGAGCTTGTAAAGAAAATGGCCGAAAAGACGCAATTCCTGTACATCAGTCACAACAAGCTGACGATGGAAATGGCAGAACAACTGGTTGGCGTCACCATGCAGGAACAGGGTGTTTCGCGCGTGGTGGCTGTAGATATTGAACAGGCGTTGACGATGCGCGAAGCCGTTGTCGCCTGAGTAAGAACATCGGTCCGGACAGAAGCCCGGGCAAGGACTGAGGAAGACCATGACCGATTTGCAATTTTATTCTCTGATCGGCGGCGGTGCCGTGGTGGCTGTCGTGTATGCATTTAACTGGTGGCAGGAATATCGCTACCGCAAAAATACTGAGCGCGCTTTTGTGCGCAACCAGCCTGACGTACTGCTCGATACCCCTAAGAATATGGTTCGTACTGGCGAAACGCGCCGTCTTGAGCCCATGTTCGATGCACCCCCGGCCGAGCCGACACTTGAATCGGGCTTGATTAATACGCCTGAGACGAGCGATGAGATTGTCGGACAGGACGATATCCCTGATTTGCCCAGTGGCTGGAGCGTTGGCGTAGAGTCGGTTTCTCCGGCGGATGTCGCAGCAGAACTGCCGACCGATGCGCGTGATGAGGCGGATGTTCTGGCTACCAGCTTGCTGGATAGTTCGCTCGATTTTATCGCTGAGGTGTACGCCGAAGATCATCACACGATTGCAGCTGAAACCGTACCGCCGTTTCCGGCTGCAAAACGAGTGGTGGTGATTGGTCGCGACGAAAATGAGCATTGGGAGCTGGTGGTTCCGCGTAGTCAGGCGCGGTACAACCAACTGCGTGTGGCTTTGCAGTTAGCTGATCGCCAAGGCGCGCTCACTCAAGAGCAGCTGAATGCTTTTTGCATGGGCGTGCAGCAATTTTGTGATGCCCAGCATGCCGATGCGGTGTTCCCGCAGCGTTCGCCCAAACTGGCTGAGGCGCGTGAGCTCGATCAATTTTGTGCCGAGGTCGATGTTCTGATTGGATTGAACATCATGGCGCGCGGCAAGCCATTCCCAATGGGCAAGGTGCGGATGCTGGCGGAAACCGCAGGGTTGACGCGTGGCGCTGATGGCTCTTTTGCCTATCGCAGCGAATCAGGAAAAGTTCTCTTTACGCTGGGTAATCACGATGAAACGCCGTTGGGAATGACCTCTGAAGGCTTGACGCTGTTCTTTGATGTGCCTCGCGTTGCAGGTGGTGTTGCGGTTTTCGATTATCTGATCGAGTTTGCTCAAAGTCTTGCCGCTGCATTGGAAGCCGATTTGGTTGACGATAGTGGCAAAGCTTTAACGGAAGGCAGTATTGGCAATATCCGCAAGCAATTAGCCGCTATTTATGCGCGCATGGACGACAAAGGCATCGCCGCAGGTTCAATGGCGGCCTTGCGACTTTTTGCCTAATGTTGCGCTGAAACGGCTGCTTCATCTGGTTTGCTACTCAGCTTGAATAAAACAGCCCGGCAGAACCGGGCTGTTTTTTTATTGCGAAATCAGAACTATCTTTGCAATCCCATCAAAGCACCTCCGTTGCATAATCGGCCAGACGTGAGCGCTCACCACGGGTGAGTGTAATGTGGCCGGAGTGATTCCAATGTTTAAAACGGTCGACCACATAGGTCAGGCCTGAAGAACCCTCTGTGAGGTACGGCGTATCAATCTGACTGATATTCCCAAGGCATACGACTTTAGTGCCAGGACCTGCACGCGTAATCAGTGTCTTCATCTGCTTCGGTGTCAAATTCTGCGCTTCATCAATAATGAGAAATTTATTAAGGAAGGTGCGCCCGCGCATGAAATTGAGCGATTTGACTTTAATGCGGCTACGGATCAGATCACGGGTGGCTGCTCGTCCCCAATCACCGGCTTCACTGTCTGATTTATTCAGGACGTCGAGATTGTCTTCGAGCGCGCCCATCCACGGCATCATTTTTTCTTCCTCAGTGCCAGGCAAGAAGCCGATGTCCTCGCCAACGGGTACGGTGACGCGAGTCATGATGATCTCGCTGTAGATTTTCGATTCCAGCGTCTGTTGCAGGCTGGCCGCCAGTGTCAAAAGCGTTTTGCCGGTCCCAGCTTGACCGAGCAGTGAAACAAAGTCGATTTCCGGGTTCATTAAAAGGTTAAGGGCGAAGTTTTGCTCTCGATTGCGCGCCATGATGCCCCAAATCGCATTTTTGTGATGGCTGTAGTCTTTCAGGCTTTCGATTTGCGCGGTCTTACCCTCGATTTGCAATACGCGAGCCAGAAGGTCGGGTTCACCGGATTGGTACAGTAACTGGTTGGGGTAGAGATCGATGATGTCAGGGCCGGTGATGCGCCAATAGCTGCGGCCTCCGTCCTGCCAGGATTTCAAGTCAGTACCGTTGCGCTCCCAAAAGCCAGCATCAATTTCGCGCATGCCGGTGTAAAGCAGATCCGTGTCTTCCAGCACCTTGTCATTGAAGTAATCTTCGGCGGAAAGCCCCAGCGTACGCGCCTTGATGCGCATATTGATGTCTTTGGACACCAGTATGACTTCGCGCTTGGGCTGTGTTTGTTGCAAATAATGCAGTACGCCCAAAATCTGGTTATCGGCCTTGCCCATGGGCAATTGCGAAGGCAGTACGCTGGTGATGGCTTCGGTCTGCAAAAACAGATGTCCGCTGGCTTGTCCCTGACTTGCGGTGACCAGTGCCACGCCGCTGTGCAGATCGTGTTCTTTGCCCGCGACCAGTTCTTCGATGAAGCGGCTGGCTTGGCGCGCATTGCGGGCGACTTCGGACATCCCTTTTTTGTTGTTGTCGAGTTCTTCCAGCGTCATCATCGGCAGAAAGAGGTCGTGCTCTTCAAAACGGAACAAAGAAGTCGGATCGTGCATGAGCACGTTGGTGTCCAGAACAAACAGCTTGGTATGGGCGGATTTACGCTTGCGGGCAGCCATGGGTTTCCTCCATTTGACAAAAAAGGCAGCCGAAGCTGCCTTTTGATTTATTTGAGTGTCTGAACGAAAGCGAGCACTTCTTCAACGTGACCCGGAACTTTGACGCCACGCCATTCCTTCACAATCACCCCCTCTTGGTTGATGACAAAAGTACTGCGCTCGATGCCACGGACGTCCTTGCCGTACATCTTTTTTTGCTTGATGACGTCAAAGGCTTGGCACGCGATTTCTTCGGCGTCCGAAACCAGCTCGAACGGGTAAGACTGTTTTGCCTTGAAGTTTTCGTGCGATTTGAGGCTGTCGCGCGAAATACCGAAAACCTGTGCGCCAGCAGCTAGAAAAGCGGCGTGGCGATCGCGGAAGTCGCCACCCTGCGCGGTGCAGCCTGGCGTATTGTCCTTGGGGTAAAAATACAGCACAAAAGCCTGACCCTTGAGCGCGTGGGTATCGAAAGTCTGGCCAGAAGTGGCGGGCAGTTGCAGAGCAGGGCAGGGGGGATTGGGCATAAGTTCGGTCTCCATGTTTTTGATTCTGGTCGATGCCGCAAGCCGGGGCAAGAATTTCAATCCTGAGGCGGCAAGATGACAAAAATATTGCCGCCTTCGCCACGCAGCTTAAAATGCCCCGTTTCAGAAAAACTACATGGAGACAGCACGATGAGTATCAAGAGTGATCAGTGGATTCGACGGATGTGCCAGCAACACAGCATGATCGACCCCTTTGTTCCCCATCAGGTCAAAATGGCCGATGGTCAGCGCATTGTGTCTTATGGCACGTCCAGTTATGGCTACGACATCCGCTGCGCCGATGAATTCAAGGTGTTCACCAATCTGAATTCCACCATCGTCGACCCGAAAAATTTCGATGAAAACAGTTTTGTCGATGTCTCGGGCAAGGGCTATTGCATCATTCCGCCCAATAGTTTTGCCTTGGCGCGCACCGTGGAGTATTTCCGCATTCCGCGTAATGTGCTGACCGTCTGCCTGGGCAAATCGACGTACGCGCGTTGCGGCATCATCGTCAACGTCACGCCGTTCGAGCCGGAATGGGAAGGCTATGTAACGCTGGAATTCTCGAACACGACCCCGCTGCCGGCCAAGATTTACGCCAACGAAGGCGTGGCGCAGGTGCTGTTTTTTGAGGCCGACGCCGACGATGTATGCGAAACCTCGTACCGCGATCGCGGCGGTAAATATCAGGGTCAGATCGGCGTGACCCTGCCCAAAACCTGAGCGGAGCGCATGATGGATCACCCTTGTCTGAGTTGCGGCGCGTGTTGCGCCGCATTTCGCGTGAGTTTCGATATTTCGGAATTGCAAAGCGAAGGCGGGCGCGTGCCCGACGCGCTGGCTGATCGGGAAACAGCCTGTACCGCACGACTGCGCGGCACTGACTATGCCCAGCCTCGCTGCATTGCGCTGGTGGGCAAGGTGGGGGAGTCAGTGCGTTGTGGCATATATGAAGAGCGCCCCTCACCCTGTTGGGAGTTTGCGCCTTTGGCTGAACTTGGGATTTTTGCTGCCGCCTGTAATCGTGCCCGCGCCCGACACGGTTTACCGAGTTTGCTCGTGAGTGATGTGTAATTCCAAGCCATTTTCTTCAAAACGAAGAACGCTGAAGGTGCTGTGCTGATGCGAAATAAACAAAACGCCCGACTTTAGTTCGGGCGTTTTAATTGGCGATCCGCAGAGTCATGCACTCTTTGGCGCGATGGGAGCAATCAAGCTTCGCTGGCGATATATGCGCCCAGCAGAACTTTGGCGCTGGCGCTGCGGTTGGAAAGCTTGGTCAACGCGGCGATATCACGGCTGAGCTTGCCGAAAGAAAATGTAGTTTTTGAAGTGGATGCTTCAAAGATGGAAAAGTCAGAGAAAAGGCTGCCATCAAGTCCGGCTACTACTGCAGTGTTTTTTGCAAACATGGTCATTCTCCTTAGTAGAGGATGTCATATCCTCTTGTTTGTTCAGTGTTGTTTTTTCTTTCTGTGAGGTGAATCGTATGACTTTGCTGTTTGCTTGGCAAGTGTAAAAAAGTCTCTTTGTGTAGTTTTATTCGTTTTTTAGTGTTTGCTT
>CAXYUI010000128.1:0-5564 GCA_964291975.1 uncultured Formivibrio sp.
CGTCTTGCCGGGTGTGAAAACATCGCAAGCATAGGGCTTGCTTGGTAGAATGCGCGCTCTTACCATCTTGCCGGTATCGGTCTGCGCAGCTTTTTTTGCGTCCGTGCAATGCCAATGCAAAGAGATTGCGATATAAAACAGCTGCTTGCGCGTGCCCACAGGCACAACGCCAGCCGGCCAGTCGTCCCGGTTTTGAACCCAAAGACGTGAAGTCTTTTTAACAGGAAGGATCAAAGTAATGAAAATTGCTCTTATCAGCGAAAACAGCCAAGCCGCCAAGAACAGCATCATCGAAAACGCTCTGAAGACCGTTGCCGAGCCGCTGGGTCACCAAGTTTTCAACTACGGCATGTACACCGCCGAAGACAAGGCATCGCTCACCTACGTGATGAACGGCATCCTGGCCGCCATCCTGCTGAACTCCAAGGCTGCTGACTTCGTTGTGACCGGCTGCGGCACTGGCATGGGCGCCATGCTGGCCTGTAACGCAATGCCGGGCGTGTTCTGCGGTCTGGTGATCGATCCGACCGACGCTTTCCTGTTCGGCCAGATCAACGACGGCAACGCGATTTCCATGCCGTACGCCAAGGGCTTCGGTTGGGCTGCTGAACTGAACCTGCAAGACGTGTATCGCAAGCTGTTCGAAGGCGAGCGCGGTCTGGGCTACCCGAAAGAGCGCGCTGCCATCATGGCCAAGAACCGTGGCATCCTGAAGGATGTGAAGGCTGCTTCGTGCAAGGACCTGATCACCACCCTGAAGGCAATCGATCAAGACCTGCTGAAGGCCGCTATCGCTGGCGAGAAGTTCCAAGAGTACTTCTTCGCTAACGCGCAAGATCAAGAAATCGTGGCTTACATCAAGAGCGTTCTGTAATTCAGATTTGCAGCTTGATTAAAAAGGGCGCCTCCGTGGCGCCCTTTTTGTTTGCATCTCGGGCAATAATCCATCTGGGCGAATCTCGCCTTCATGCTAAAATCCGCCTTCAAATCAAGGTGTCATCATGTCCCCGGAACAAGTCCAATCCCTGATCGAAGCGGCTTTGCCGTGTGAACGTGTCGAAGTGGAAGGCGATGGCCATCATTTCTACGCCAGCATCATCTCGCCTGCCTTTGCCGGACTCAAGCTCTTGGAGCGCCATCGTTTGGTGAAAGAAAAGCTCAAGGACGTGCTCGACTCGGGCGAATTACATGCGCTCTCCTTGCGCGCGACCAAGACGCCGGACGAAGTGTGAAGCCGGAAGATCGTTTTGGTTTGTCAGGTATCGAGCGCCGCCAGCAGGCGATTCGCGATGCCGACAAACCCACCAAACCGGGTGGCGAAGAGCGCATCGGTCGCGCCTTGGTCAATCTGCCCTGGTTGATTGTTGCGGCGATTGGGCTGTTGGTCTGGCTGATGAAGTGACCCTAGCAAAGATACGGACTCCATGGAAAAACTAAAAATTACGGGCGGACTGCCGCTCAATGGTGAAATCACCATTTCTGGCGCGAAAAACGCTGCGCTGCCGATTCTGTGCGCCAGTCTTTTGACTGCCGACACGCTGCGGCTGACCAATGTGCCGCAACTGCGCGACGTGCTGACCACGCAAAAGCTCTTGCAGGGCATGGGCATGCGCGTGATGACCGACAATGTGCACGAGTTCGAACTGACTGGCGCGGGCGTCGATAATCTGGTCGCCCCGTATGATCTGGTGAAGACCATGCGCGCCTCGATCTTGGTGCTCGGTCCGACGCTGGCTCGCTTTGGCGAAGCGCAGGTTTCGCTGCCCGGTGGCTGCGCGATCGGCGCGCGCCCGGTGGAGCAGCACATCAAGGGTCTGCAGGCCATGGGCGCGAACATCGTGATCGAACACGGCTATGTGAAGGCGACCGGCAAGCTCAAAGGCGCTCGCATCGTCACCGATATGGTGACCGTGACCGGCACCGAAAACCTGATGATGGCCGCGACGCTGGCCGAAGGCATCACCACCATCGAGAACGCCGCGCGCGAGCCGGAAGTCGTCGATTTGGCTGAATGCCTGATTAAGATGGGCGCGAAGATTCGCGGCCACGGCACTGACACCATCACCATCGAAGGCGTCGAGCGTCTGCATGGCGCCGATCACGCGGTGATGCCGGACCGCATCGAAACGGGGACTTTCCTCGTGGCTGCCGCCGCTGCGCGTGGCAAGATCGTGCTGCGCAACACCAATGCCAAGCTGCTTGAGGCTGTGCTCGACAAGCTGCGTGAAGCAGGCGCCTACATCGAAGCAGGCGACACCTGGATCGCGCTGGATATGCCGGGTCGCCCCAAGGCCGTGAACATCCGCACCGCACCGCATCCGGCCTTCCCGACCGATATGCAGGCGCAATTCATGATGCTGAACTGCATCGCCGAAGGCACGGGCGTCATTACTGAAACGATTTTTGAAAATCGCTTTATGCACGCGCCGGAATTGATCCGTATGGGTGCCAAGATCAACACCGAAGGCAATACCGCGATCGTAACGGGCGTTGAGAAGCTCTCGGGTGCAACGGTGATGGCCACCGACTTGCGCGCATCGGCTTCGCTCGTCATTGCAGGCCTTGTCGCTGAAGGCGAAACCATTGTCGACCGGATTTACCACCTCGATCGCGGTTACGAGCACATCGAAAAGAAGCTTGGCGGCGTTGGCGCGCAGATTGAACGCATTAATTGAATGTAGCGCGGGTTAGGTTTTGCTCAGCAAAACCGTAACCCGCGAAGAGTTAGGATAAATCCAATGATCACTATCGCCCTATCCAAAGGCCGCATTTTTGAAGACACCAAGCCCCTGCTCGCGGCCGCCGGCATCGTACCGAACGAAGATCCGGAATCCTCGCGCAAGCTCATCATCGGCACCAACCGCGAGGATGTTCGCCTGATCATCGTGCGCGCGTCCGACGTGCCGACCTATGTGCAATATGGCGCGGCCGATCTGGGCGTGGCCGGCAAGGATGTGCTGCTGGAACACGGCGGCCAAGGGCTGTACCAACCGCTCGATTTGGACATCGCCAAATGCCGGTTGATGGTCGCGGTGCAAAAAGATTTTGATTACGAAGGCGCAGTGCGCCAAGGCGCTCGCCTGCGTATTGCGACCAAATACACCCAATGCGCGCGCGATCACTTCGCCAGCAAAGGCGTGCATGTTGATCTCATCAAGCTGTACGGCTCGATGGAATTGGCGCCGTTGGTGGGGCTGGCCGATGCAATCGTCGATCTGGTTTCGACGGGCGGCACGCTCAAAGCCAATAATCTGGTCGCGGTTGAACACATCCGCGAAATCAGCTCGCGCCTGGTGGTGAACCAAGCGGCGCTCAAGCTCAAGCACGAACGTCTTCAGCCCATCATCGACATGTTTGCGCAGACTGTGGCGCAACGGCAGCAAGCTGCCTAAGTCATTGGCATATAAAAAACGGCCACCCGAAAGGTGGCCGTTTTGCATGGTGTCGTAGCGCGGCTTATTTCTTTTGGCGCGTCTTGCGTTCGGCGTCGAGCATTTCGTCGATCACGCGGGTAATCGTGGCATCTTCGCGGCCGTGCACCGAAGGCCCGGTCACCCATTTGCCATTGACGATAATCGCGGGCACGCCATCAATGCCGTAATCCTGGGTCATCTTGGTCATGGCATTCAGCTGCATGCCCACCGAGAAGCCGTTGTAGGCCGCCTTGAATTTGCCCAAGTCGATACCCTGCTTTTGTACCCAATCAAACAAGGTCTTTTCACGACGCAATTCGATGCGTTCGCGTTGAACGGCACTGAAAACTGACAAGGCATACTTGCTTTCCAGACCCATGGCTTGCAGTGCCAGGAACAGTCGGGCATGACCTTCCAGATCGCTGCGACCTGGCCAAACCACATGCACGCGACGGTAGTTCACATCTTTGGGCAGCTTCTGCGCCCACGCCGCCATCACCGGCTCGATGGTGTAGCAATGTGAGCAGCCATACCAAAAGAATTCAATCACTTCCATGCGGCTGGCGTCGGCCACGGCGCGCGGCGTGGCCATCTTCTTGTAGTCTTTGCCTTCAACGGCGGCATGGGCGCTGACTGCGCCAAACAGGGCAACGCCGATGAACAGCGTCTGAATCGCTTTCTTGAGCATGATGTTGTCTCCATGGTTATTCCGGCGAACCGGATTAATTGCCTTTTTAATTGCCTTTGACTACGGCGCTGTCGATGCCGTTCTGTTTCAGCGTGTCGCGCATGCGATCCAGTTCCGGCATGGTGCCGAACGGGCCGACGCGCACGCGATGCCACAGACCTTTTTCCGGGATCTCGGTGGTCTGAATGCGCGCTTCAATGCCGAGCAGTGCGAGCTTGGCCTTCAGATTGTCGGCGTCTTCTTCTTTCTGGAACGCGCCGACTTGCAAGAAGGCGCCCGCGCGTGGCGCCACTTGAGATGCGGCAACGGACGGACGCGGCGCAGCGGTGACGCGCGGCTCCGGTTTTTCATTACCTTGCAGCATTTTGTAAAAATCGTAACGCTCGTCCCCAGTCGGTACCGGCGTCACGGCCGGGGCGCTGGGCTCGCGACGCTTGCCGCCTGGATGCAGGACTTCGGGGCTGCTCGGCGCTTGCGGGCGTGCCACGGGCAGCGCGTCCGGCTTGGGTGTCGGTTCTTTGCTGGAAAACGGCGAATTGCCCTTGCTCAGGAACAGAGCCACGCCTACTGCGACCGCCACGCCGATCACCAATCCGATCAAAAGACCTGCCAGCAGCGAAGATCCGCCCCCGCTGCCGCCACTTGATTTTCTTACCGCCTTGGCCATTTTTTCCCCTTGAGTGCCCGTACTGTGTGCGCTGGCGCTTTTTATCGATCGCCGATTATACGGTCAGTGCGCACGCGGTACAGCAGAATCACGTCGACCAAGTACAAAAACGTGACGGCCGCAACACCTGTTTTGGGCTCGTGCCTGTCAATCAGCTCGCAATAATTTCCAGCAATCAGCGTCCAATAGTTTTCAGTTGATCAGTCCGCTTTCCCCCGTTTTTTGCGTTGCTTGAAACGGAAGGAATCGTTGCCCGTTTCCAGGATTTCACAGTGGTGCGTCAGCCGATCAAGCAAAGCGGTGGTCATCTTGGCGTCACCGAAGACCGTCACCCACTCCCCGAATGACAGGTTGGTCGTGATGATCAGGCTGGTCTTCTCGTAAAGCTGGCTGATCAGGTGGAAGAGCAATGCACCGCCGGAGACCGGAAACGGCAGATAGCCCAGTTCATCCAGAATTACGGCATCGATCTGAACCAGTTGTTTAGCCAGATTGCCTGCCTTACCTTGCTGCTTCTCTTTTTCCAGCTGATTCACCAGATCCACTGCATTGAAGAATCTCACGCGCTTGCCTTGATGAGTCGCCGCTACGCCCAGCGCGGTCGCCAGATGCGTTTTGCCCGTTCCGGTGCCCCCGACCAGAATCAGGTTGTGCGCGCTTCCCATGAAACTGCCCGTCGCCAACTGTTCGATCTGTGCTTGCGGCAACGGCGTTTCTGCCCAGTCGAAACCAGTCAGATCGCGATGGATCGGGAACTTCGCGGCTTTGAGTTGGTAGCGCAGGCTACGCACCTGCC
>CAXYUI010000129.1:0-5546 GCA_964291975.1 uncultured Formivibrio sp.
TGCGCGCGCGGTAGCGGAAGAAGAGCTCATCCAGACGGGCATCGTCAAAACTGACTTTTTCGCAGGCCAGCATTTCCGGCGCGAGCGTGCGCAGGCGATTGAGGGTGCGGCGATCGTTGTTGCCGACAAAACCGCCGTAGAGGTCTTCGTCGACGTCGGCCACTTCGCCTGTGGGGCGCTGGAAAACGGTTTGCCACAGCACGCTCAGATCGGGTGAGGTCTGGGCGAAGGTGGCGTGCGTAAGCGCCTGCTGCACATCAATGCCCCATTTTTCGGCCATCGCGGGGGCGAGGGTCTTGAGATTGCCGATCACGATCGGGGATTTGTTGATGTGGATGGTCTTGATCGGCAGGCGGCTCACGCCTTCCGGCAAGTCATCTTGCTTGCTGAACATGCGCTCGCGCACCGTGGCGGCGTCGAGCGTAAAGAGTTCGCGCGGATCGAAAGCCAGATCCCAGACGATGACTTCGTTCTTGTTGGTCGGGTGCATGGCCAGCGGCCAGACGATGGCGATGCAGCCGCGCTCCGCCGGAAACATGCCCGAAATGTGCAGGAAGGGTTTGCGCTCGGGCAGGCCGATTTCGGCCATGACGGCGTCTTTCTTGCGCAATTTGAGGCAGAAGTCGAAGAGCTTGGGCTGCTTGTCGCGGATCAGGCGAGCCAGCGCAATCGTGGCGCGCACGTCCGAGAGCGCATCGTGCGCGGCTTCGTGGACAAGATCATTGGCTTTGGAAAGGTGTTCGAGCTTGAACGAGGGGCGGCCGTCGTCATGATTCGGCCAGACGATGCCGTCGGGGCGCAGGGCGTAGCAGGTGCGCACGACGTCGAGCAGATCCCAGCGGCCGCAGTCGTTCTGCCATTCGCGCGCATAGGGGTCGATCAGATTGCGCCAGAACAGATGGCGGGTGACTTCGTCGTCAAAGCGGATGGTGTTGTAGCCCACGCCCACCGTGCCGGGCATGGCGAGCTCTTTTTCAATGGCCGCGGCGAATTCGTATTCCGGCAGGCCATTTTGCTGGCAGAGCTGCGGCGTGATCCCGGTCAACAGGCAGGCCTCGGGCGCGGGCAGGTAATCGGTGGCCGGCTGGCAGTAGATCATTAAAGGATCGCCGATTTCATTCAGCTCAGCGTCGGTGCGAATGCCGGCAAACTGGGAAGGTCGGTCGCGGCGCGGCACTGCGCCAAAGGTTTCGTAGTCGTGCCAGTAGAAGGTGGTCATCACAGGCGAGAATGGAGGCAAAACGTCATTTTAACCGATTGCTCCGATCCGACCGGCGCGTAGTCTAGACTGACAACTATTGTCAATTTCAACCCATACCATGCCCTGCAAGGAGACCTCTATGAATGCGCGCTCCAAATCGCCCGAAAAACAGTTAGGTGAACACGCCATGATCCTGATGCGCACCGATTTGCAGGGGCACATTGTTGAAGTAAATGACAACCTTTGCGAAATCAGCGGCTTTCACAAAGACGAACTCATCGGCCAGCCCGCGTGTACGCTTTTGCATGCTGATATGCCCGCGGCCTTGCATACGGATTTATTGGCCACCTTACGCGCCGGCCGCCCCTGGATCAGCGTGGTTCGGCAACGCTGTAAAGACGGCAAAAACTTCTGGGTCGAATCGCATGTCACGCCCGCGTATGCCGCCGGCGAAGTGGATGGCTATTTGCACGTCGGCGTACAACCCTCGCCGCAAAGCATTCGGCAGGCCTGCGCCAATTACGCGCGCTACCAGCTCGACCAGCGCGGCGATCTGACCATTCGCCAGGGCGAAGTGGTGCCAAGCCGCCAGCCATTCGACACCCGCGATCTGACGATTTCCAATCGGATCTTCTTATGTTTTGGCGCCCTATTTATCTTGGCGCTGATGATGGCCATGTTACTGATGCTGGGCACACACGCGCTCTGGCGCGAAATGCTAAACGCTGGCTTAGACGCAGAAACGCTGCAGCGAGCAACAGCCATCATCGAACGTTCGCGCTGGCAGATGCTGGGGCTCCTGGCGATCTTTGCCGCAGGTTCGGTTTTCATGTGTTTCTGGCTGCGGCAAGTCACAACCCGGCCGCTGGAGCGCGTCGCTTATCTGTTTCGGCAAATCGCCAGCGGAAACTACCACTGCCCGATTGGCGTGACTCGCAACAACGAGGTGGGTCGCCTGTTTCAAGGTTTGCACAGTCTGCAACTGCTGTTGCGCGCCCAGTCAGCGCGCGAGGAGCATTGAGCATGATCGCCCAAATCCATGACGACGTATTGCGCCTGCAAACACCAAGCCGATTTGACCTAACGGTTCATCGCGCCTTTCGCGATGCCTATCAACCCGGCCTGGAGCACGAAGCAGTGAAGCTGGTTCAGGTTGATTTGTCACAAACCGAATATATCGACAGCGCCGCGCTGGGAATGCTGCTGCTCTTGCGTCGACATTGCCGCGATAGTGGTCGCGTGGTTTCGCTGACCGGCGCACATGACATGGTGGCCGAAGTGTTGCGTATCGCCAAATTTGACACCCTGTTTGGCTGGACGCCATGAGCTCTGCGGCGAGCGCCACCATCTTGGTGGTTGACGACGACCGATTTATTGTCGCGCTATTGCGTAAATCACTCGAAGCCGCCGGGCATCGGGTCTTAGACGCCGATTGCGGGGAGGCCGCATTGGCACTGGCAGCCAGCGCCCAGCCGGATCTGGTTCTGATGGATCGAAACATGCCGGGATTGGGTGGCGTCGAGGCGATGCGGCAATTAAAAGCGGCCAGCGGCGCAGGCTGGACGCCGGTCATCATGCTGTCGGGCGATGCCAGCCAGCACAGCCAGATCGAAGCGCTCAAGCTGGGCTGCGACGATTACCTGACTAAACCCGTCGATCTGTATGTGCTCAACGGCAAAATCGCCGCCACGCTGCGCGTTCTGGAACTGCACCGCACGGTCAGTCAACAAAATGCCGAATTACAGGCGTACCGGGAACGCGCCGAGGAAGAAGCGACGGTCGCCCGCTTCCTGCTGGGGCGATTGATGGGTGAAGACTGTCTCAGCGACCCGGACGTAGCCCACTGGATTCAGCCATCCACCACCTTTTCCGGCGATTTGCTGGCGCATGCCCGCGCGCCGTCGGGCGAGCTGTATGTCATGCTGGCGGACGCCACCGGACATGGTTTGCCGGCGGCAATGACCCTGGTGCCGATGATCCGCATTTTTCATTCAATGGCCGTCCGCGGTTTTCATTTGCGCACCATCGCACTGGAACTGAACCGTCTGGTGCATGAATACACCCCCGTTGATCGTTTCGTTGCCATGACGCTGGCTTGCCTGAACCCTCGCGAATCCATGCTCTCCGTGGTGAATGCCGGCAACCCCGGCGCCCTGTTTTATTCCGCAAACGGGCAGATGCAGCGCTGTTTCAAATCACAAAGTATTGCGCTGGGCATTATCGATTCAGCCGAATTCAATCCGGTGGTAGAAGTCGCCAATTACGAAGCCGACAGCTTGCTGATCCTGTATTCCGACGGACTGACCGAGGCCTGCAACGCCAAGGGGCAGCCCTTTGGCATCGAGCGCGTCCACGCCAGCCTGTCGGCACGCAAGGAGCAAGCCCCCATGGCCGCCATTCGCGCGGCCTTTGACGCGCATATGCAAGGACAGCTTGCGCATGACGATGTGTCCTTGCTGGTGGTGCATTGTCCGGCCTGGCAGGTCAGTCTGCCTGCCGCGCCTTGCGAACCCTCCCCGCCCAGCCCTTGGCGACTCGAATTCATTCTGGGATTTGCACAATTGCAAACCTTGGATGTGGTGCCGACCATCATCGGCACAGCGCGCGCGCTGGGTTTATCGCCCACAATCTGTGCGCGACTGCACACGGTATTGAGCGAGCTGTATGCCAACGCGCTCGAACACGGCCTCTTGCATCTGGATTCCGCGCTCAAAGAAACAGAAAACGGCTTTGAAGTTTTTATGAATGAGCGCCAACGCCGCATGCAATCGCTGCAAAACGGAGAAATCGCCGTCATCCTCACCTGCGCCGGCCGAACCGGCTTACGGCTACGGGTTCGCGATAGTGGCAAGGGCTTCCTGTTTCGCGCCGATCCTCATGCGCAAGAACCAGCACTATCCGGACGAGGCATGGCCTTGGTGTACTCGTTATGCCAATCCGTGCATTATCTCGGCTGCGGGAACGAAGTCGAAGTCGAACTGCGCTGCGACTAAGCGCGCACCTGACTTACCCCGCAGCGCGCAGCAAGGCGAACTATCCCTCGCCAGCCTGACGCCAATCCGCCGATTTTGCAGGATGATCCCCGATGAAAGAATTTGCCTGCGGCCGTTTCCGGCTGCCGCTGACCCGTCCTTTGCTGATGGGCATTTTGAATGTCACCCCGGACTCTTTTTCCGATGGCGGCCAGCATAGCTCGCTGTCTGCTGCGCTCACCCACGCAGAGGCCATGCTCAAGGCCGGCGCGGATATTCTGGACATCGGCGGCGAATCGACGCGCCCCGGCGCGCCCACCGTCCCGGTCGAAGAAGAAATCGCCCGCGTTGTGCCGGTTTTGCGCGCGCTGACTTCGTTCGACGTACCCCTCTCGATCGACACCTGCAAGCCCGAAGTCATGCGCGCAGCGCTCGATGCGGGCGTTGACATGGTCAATGACATCGCTGCGCTCGAAGGCGAAGGCGCGCTGGCCATGCTGGCCGCGAGCAGCGCGGGCGTATGCCTGATGCATAAACAGGGCAATCCGCAAACCATGCAAGTTGCCCCACATTACGACGATGTGGTCGCTGAAGTTGCAAGCTATCTGCGAGAACGCGCGGCCGAGGCTGAAGCGGCCGGCATCGCGCGCGAACGCCTCCTGCTCGATCCGGGCTTTTGTTTTGGCAAAGACTTTGAACACAATGCCACGCTCTTTAAAGCGCTGCCGCAGCTGATTGCTGAACTGGGCTATCCGCAACTGATCGGCTTTTCGCGCAAATCCATGCTCGGCCAAATCACCGGACGCCCCGTGGGCGAGCGCATGGTGGCGAGCGTGACGGCAGCCGTGCTGGCCGCACAAGCTGGCGCTGCGGTGTTGCGAGTGCACGACGTGGCGCAAACAGTGGATGCGCTCAAGGTCTGGCAGGCTCTAAAATAGCGCCCTTTCATTAACAACCATTCACGGCGCGGACCATGTTTCCGAGCCGGTTCAGGTGAGGCTATGGCACGCAAGTATTTTGGTACGGACGGGGTACGGGGTCTGGTCGGCGAATATCCGATCACGCCGGAATTTGCGATGAAGCTCGGTTATGCGGCAGGCCGCGTACTGGCGGGTCGCGGTCATGGCGATCGCCCCGGCGTACTGATCGGCAAGGACACGCGCATTTCCGGCTATATGCTCGAACCCGCGCTCGTGGCCGGGCTCACCGCCGCCGGCGTGGATGTTTATCTGACTGGCCCTTTGCCGACGCCGGGCGTGGCTTACCTGACGCGCGCGCTGCGTCTGGCGGCCGGCATCGTGGTTTCGGCTTCGCACAATCCTTACCACCACAACGGCATCAAGGTCTTTGGCGCGAACGGCATGCAGCTCGAT
>CAXYUI010000130.1:0-5542 GCA_964291975.1 uncultured Formivibrio sp.
CATCAGCGGCACGCCGCCGGCGTGGGCGATTTCGGCGAACTTGCCGAAGTCCACTACGGTACCAAGCGGGTTGCCAATGGATTCGCAGTAGATCGCCTTGGTGCGTTCGTCGATCAATGCGGCAGCGGCTTGCGGATCGTTGGCATCGACAAATTTCACATTGATGCCATATTGCGGCAGCGTGTGCGCGAACAAGTTGTAAGTGCCGCCATACAGTGCGCTGGTGGCGATGATGTTATCGCCGGCTTCGGCGATGGTCAGGATTGCGTAGGTAATTGCCGCTTGGCCGGATGCCAGGCCCAGTGCGCCGATGCCGCCTTCCAGTGCCGCAACGCGTTGTTCCAGCACGTCGGTGGTCGGATTCATGATGCGCGTATAGATATTGCCCTTCACCTTCAGATCAAACAAATCCGCGCCGTGCTGGGTATCGTCGAAGGCATAGCTGGTGGTCTGGTAGATCGGCACCGCAACGGCTTTGGTGGTTGGGTCGGGGCTGTAGCCGCCGTGGATGGCAAGGGTATCGAAGCGCATGCAGTGAATCTCCGGAAAATGGACAGGCTGATGTTAATACGCGATTGTTCCAGTTCAAAACAATTAAAAAGCCCGTGCTTATACCGAGCGGAAATAAACGGCGGGCGCAGCGCTGGAATTGATTGGTAAAATTCACATTTACACTTGGCTTCTTCGGTGGTGGCTGGGGCGGCTACTGGTTTTTTGAGTGGCATTGAGTGCCAGGGTGTCAGGGCTTGAGTTTTTACCGGGGTGAATTTTTCCTTGAAAAACAATCTTGTTCCCGCTGGTCCATACCAACTTGCCGGGCAAGTTCCGCCAATAAAGCGGTGGCCGATGCCTAGGGGATTCTCCCGCGGATGGCAGATTTTAATGTCGTGCGGTTTACCTTCTTGCACAGATTGAAAAAGCACATTAAAATGCGCAGCTCTTTGGGGCGTTAGCTCAGTTGGTAGAGCAGCGGACTCTTAATCCGTAGGTCCACAGTTCGAATCTGTGACGCCCCACCAAAGATCAGAAGGCCAGTCGAAAGACTGGCCTTTTTCATTTCTCAAAAGAAAACCGCGAAGATAAATTCGCGGTTTTGATCTTGTTTAGTCGGTCAGTCCAGAAAACAGTGGCGTGGAAAGATAACGCTCGCCGAACGACGGAATAATCACCACGATTAATTTGCCGGCGTTTTCCGGACGCTTGGCCAGCTCCAGCGCGGCCCAGGTCGCGGCGCCGGCGGAAATGCCCGAAAGAATCCCTTCCTTGGTGGCCAGGCCGCGCGCGGTGGCAAACGCGTCATCGGCTTTCACGCGGATCACTTCGTGGTACATGCCGGTATACAGCACCGGCGGCACAAACCCCGCGCCGATGCCCTGAATCGGATGTGGGCCTTTGGCCCCGCCGGAGAGCACCGGGCTGGCGTCCGGCTCAACCGCGACAGCCTGTAACGACGGCTTACGCGCTTTAATGACTTCGGCGATGCCGGTGATCGTGCCGCCTGTGCCGACGCCGGCCACGACGATGTCGACCTTGCCTTCGGTATCGCGCCAGATTTCTTCGGCCGTCGTCTTGCGGTGGACTTCCGGGTTGGCCGGATTTTCAAATTGCTGCGGCAAGAAGTAGTTCTGGTTGTTCGCGACCAGCTCTCTCGCCTTGGCGATCGCGCCGCCCATGCCTTCCGGGCCTGGCGTCAGGATCAGTTCCGCGCCGTAGCCGCGCAGCAGTGCACGGCGCTCTTTCGACATGGTTTCGGGCATGGTCAGAATCAACTTGTAGCCACGGGCTGCGGCAACCATGGCCAGACCAATACCCGTGTTGCCCGACGTCGGCTCGACAATGGTGGTTTCGGCGTTGATCAGACCCGCTTCTTCAGCGGCGTCAATCATTGCAACTGCGATCCGGTCCTTCACGCTGTGCGAAGGATTGAAGTATTCCAGCTTGGCGACGACGGTGGCGCCCACGCCTTCGGTGACGCGATTCAAACGAACCAGCGGCGTGTTGCCGATCAGTTCGGTAACATTGTTGGCGATTCCCATGACACATCCTCGGTAAGTGTTAACGGAAAAGATTCTATCGGTTATAAAGCTAAACGATTAAATCACAATTATTTCTAAGGAAAGATCGAATGCAGATTTATCGCGTCGGCGGCGCTGTGCGTGACCGGCTTCTGGGCCTGCCTGTGCAGGATATCGACTGGGTCGTGGTCGGCGCGACGGTCGACGACATGCTTGCGCGCGGTTTTCAGCAGGTCGGCAAGGATTTTCCGGTTTTTCTGCATCCGCAAACGCATGAAGAATATGCGCTGGCGCGAACCGAACGCAAATCCGGGCACGGCTACACGGGTTTTACCGTGCATGCCAGTCCTGACGTTACGCTCGAAGAAGACCTGCTGCGCCGTGATCTGACCATCAATGCGATGGCAGAGGACGAAGCGGGTGGCGTGATCGACCCCTTCAATGGCCAAGCCGATCTGGCGGCGCGCGTTCTGCGCCATGTTTCGCCGGCCTTTACCGAAGATCCGGTGCGCATCCTGCGCCTGGCGCGTTTTGCCGCGCGTTTCGATTTCGCGGTTGCCCCGGAAACGATGACGCTGATGCGCCAGATGGTTGAGGCCGGCGAAGTCGATCATCTGGTGGCCGAGCGCGTCTGGCAGGAAATCAGTCGCGGGCTCATGGAAGAAAAGCCGGCGCGGATGTTTGAAATCTTGCGTGAATGCGGTGCGCTCGCGCGCATCGCACCAGAAATCGACACGCTGTTTGGCGTGCCCGAGCGCCCTGATTACCACCCCGAAGGCGATAGCGGCGTGCATACGCTGCTGGTTTTGCAAGCGGCGGTCGGGCTTGGACTGTCGCTCGCTGGGCGCTTTGCCGCGCTCTGCCACGATCTGGGCAAGGCGCTGACGCCAAAAGAGCACTGGCCGCGCCATCACGGCCATGACGCGCGCGGGCGCGAGCCGGTGGATGCGCTGTGTGCGCGTTGGAAAGTGCCGGTTGAATGCCGCGAGCTGGCGCATCTGGCGTGTCGCGAACACATCCTGATCCACCGCGCGCGCGAATTGCGCCCGGAAACGCTGGTTGAGCTGCTCCAGCGTGCCGACGCCCTGCGTCGTCCGGAGCGTTTTGCTGAATTGATCGCGGTTTGCCATTCCGATGCGCGCGGTCGGTACGAACACGAAAACGCGCGCTATCCGCAGGGCGTGTTCCTGCAAGCCATGCGGGATGCGGCGGATGGCGTGGATGCGGGCGCAATCGCCAAAGCCTGTGAGGACAAAAGCCGGATCGCGGATGCGGTGCGGGGCGCGCGGATTGCAGCTGTGGCGGAAGCAAAGAAGTCGTTCAGCGCATAAAAAAACGGCGGGGATGACCCCGCCGTGAAATTTTTTATTGGTATATGCAAGCTGGAACTTCGTTCTTCTCTCAATTCAAAAAATCTTTACAAACCTCAAACCGTTGCGGGCAACAGCGCCTGTTTCATCTTTTGCAGCGCCTTCACTTCAATCTGGCGGATGCGTTCGGCTGAAACGTTGTATTCGGCCGCGAGCTCGTGCAGGGTCAGACCCTCGCCATCATCGGCCAGCCAGCGCGTTTCAATAATGCGGCGGCTGCGCGCATCCAGCGTGTCGAGCGCTTCGAGCAGGCCTTCGGATTGCAGACGGTCGATGGCGCGGCGCTCAATGGTGGCGACGGGTTCGTTATTGGTGTCGGCCAGCCAGTCGATCGGGGCGAAGCTTTCGTCATCGCTGTCGTCAGCAATCAGGCCGATATCCTGACCCGTCATCCGGGTTTCCATTTCAAGTACTTCTTCGGGCTTAACCCCCAGCGCGTCGGCGATGCGCTGCGCTTCTTTGTGGGTCAGCGCGGCAAAGCCGGTTTTCATCGAGCGCAGGTTGAAGAAGAGCTTGCGCTGGGCTTTGGTGGTCGCGACGCGAACCAGACGCCAGTTGCGCAGGATGTATTCGTGGATTTCGGCCTTGATCCAGTGCACGGCAAAGGAAAACAGGCGCACGCCACGATCCGGCTCGAAACGTTTGACCGCTTTCATCAGACCGATATTGCCTTCCTGAATCAGGTCGGCTTGCGGCAGGCCGTAGCCGGAATAGCCGCGGGCAATCGAGACCACCACGCGCAGGTGTGAGAGCACCAGTCGACGGGCGGCTTCGAGGTCTTCTTCATTGCGAAAGCGGGTGGCCAGTTCGGTTTCTTCTTCCGGGGTCAGCATCGGAACAGCGTTGACGCGCTGGATGTAGCTCTCGATGCTGTCGCCTCCGGACAGTACGGGCAGGACAAGCGCGGTTCCCATGATTTATCTCCTTGATCTGTGCCGGTCAGTTCCCGGCTGGTAGAATGCTAGCACTCTCTATACCAGAGTGCTAAAGCTGCTACAAGTTCTGGACTGGATTTCACCACAGGGCGCCAAGTAGCACACGGCAATTATTTCAATTTTGCTGATAGCATTTCGCTATTGACCCCGTTCGGAGCTTGTTATGGCCAAACTCGACCTTACCTTGCAGCTGGCTTCTCAAGCCACCACCCTGCCTTCGCGAGCCCAAATCAAAACGTGGGCGAGCGCGGCCATGCAGGCGGGGGTAAAAAATGCCGAAATCACTTTTCGTATTGTCGATGCCGAAGAAGGGCAGCAGCTTAATCGTGAATATCGCGGTAAAGATTATGCGACCAATGTGCTGACTTTCACTTTCGATGATGACATGCCCGCCATTCCCGGCCTGCCGCTTTTGGGGGATATCGTGCTGTGCGCGCCGGTGGTCGAGCGTGAAGCCGCGGAGCAAGGGGTGAGCCTGGAAGCGCATTACTGTCATTTGGTGGTGCATGGCATATTGCACTTGCAAGGCTTCGATCATCTGGAGGATGACGAGGCGGAAGCCATGGAAGCGCTGGAGAGCCAAATTGTCATGACGCTAGGTTATGATGACCCGTATCGGATTGAAAAGGATTGAACCA
Source organism: uncultured Formivibrio sp. (assembly GCA_964291975.1). Taxonomy (GTDB): domain Bacteria; phylum Pseudomonadota; class Gammaproteobacteria; order Burkholderiales; family Chitinibacteraceae; genus CAXYUI01. The sequence goes on from CAXYUI010000130.1 coordinate 4,959, forward strand.
TTCCTATGGACGAGTCTTCGTCTCCTGCCGCCAGTCGTCCGGGCTGGCTTGAAAGATTGACCCACTTCTTGCTGCGCGAACCGGAAAATCGCGGCGATCTCGTGGAAATTCTCCACTCGGCTTATGAACGCAACCTGCTTGATGCAGATGCGCTTGGCATGATCGAAGGCGTGCTCTGCGTGGGGGAAATGCAGGTGCGTGATGTGATGGTGCCGCGCAGTCAGATGGACGTGATCGATGTGAATGACACGCTCGAAACCCTGATTGCGCTGGCCATTCAAAGCGGGCATTCCCGTTTCCCGGTGGTCGATGGCGGTAAAGACCATGTGCTGGGTATTTTGCTCGCCAAAGATTTGCTGCAATGCTTTTCGGGAGGTGAGTTTGATTTGCGCGATATGCTGCGCCCGGCGGTCTTTATTCCTGAATCCAAACACCTGAATGTCTTATTGAAGGATTTTCGGAATAACCGCAACCATATGGCGTTGGTTGTCGATGAATATGGCGGCGTGGCCGGTTTGGTGACCATTGAAGATGTGGTTGAGCAGATCGTGGGCGATATCGAAGACGAATTCGATTACGACGAG
>CAXYUI010000131.1:0-5513 GCA_964291975.1 uncultured Formivibrio sp.
TCTGCGCTCCGGGCTCCTTGTCCTGCACCTTCTCGTTGACTTATTCAGAGTTTCCCTAAGAGTCATGCCGTCATCGCGCCGGGTTCGCCCGGCGCTTGGCGGGAAAAGGAGAAAATCATGCTGTTGCACATCGAAAACGTGCTCGATCGCGAGACGCTGGCGCGCTGCCGTCAGTTGCTGGCCAATGCCGACTGGGCCGATGGCCGCATGACCAGCGGCTGGCAGTCGCGCAGCATCAAGAACAACCAGCAATTGCGGCGCGATGATCCGGTCGCGCGCGAAGTCGGCCAGATCATCGCCGCCGCGCTCAATGCCAACAGCCAGTTTTTCTCCGCCGCGCTGCCGCGCCGCATGGTGCCGCCGATGTTCAACCGCTACGGCGAAGGCATGTATCTGGGCAACCATATCGACAATGCGGTGCAGGGCATCCCGGGCAGCGACGAGCGCATTCGCGGCGATGTCTCGGCCACCCTGTTTTTTTCCGATCCGGACGAATATGACGGCGGCGAGCTCCTGATCGAAGACACCTACGGCGTGCACAGCGTGAAACTGCCGGCGGGCGATATGGTGCTCTATCCGTCGACCAGTCTGCACCGCGTCGAAACCATCACGCGTGGCGCGCGCGTGGCGTCTTTTTTCTGGATCGAAAGCATGGTGCGCGATGTGGCCGAGCGCGGATTGCTGTTTGATCTGGACACCGCCCTGTGCGCTTTGCGCGCCGATGGCGAGAACGCCGCGACGACCCAGCTGACTGGTGTTTATCACAATCTCTTGCGGCGCTGGGCGACGCCTTGAGCGCTCGGATCGGCATGCCCGTTGCGAGCGACCATCGGGTTTGGCGGCGTTGCTTCGTGAATGCTTTGACCCTGCTCTTGATTTGAGAATTATTCCTCGGCCGAGTATCCGTTTGGCGCTTGATGCGCAAAGGGGCGGATACCCCGCCCCTTTCTTGCTACTGATTCATGACCTGAACCCAAGTCTGCACATCTTTGGTGTCGCCTGTGCCGAGCTGGCCGCTGTCGTTGCGACCGCTCGCCCAGACCGAGCCATCGTCCCGAATCACCAATGTATGTGAGGCACGGCCTGCGGCTGCGGCCATCTTCCAAGGCAGCGCCACGCGCTGGTACTGGTCGTTACGGTGACCCAAGCCGAGCTGGCCTTGCACATTGCGGCCGGCCACTTCGGACTGCTCGCCGATAAAGAAACTGAAGCGATCGCCAACGGCCAAGGCGCGAAGGCCGGGCAGGCTCAATACGAGGCCGGGTTCGACCACTTGCCGCCCGCCATTGCCAAGTTGGCCGAAGCTATTATTGCCGGCCGCCCAGAGCGTGCCGTCGCTACGGATGGCCAGAGTGTGAAATTCACCCGCAGCGAACGATTTGATCTGTATCGCGACAGGCGCAAAAGCCGGCATGGTTTGCCCCGGTTGCAAGCCAAGTTGGCGATAGGCGTTATTGCCCGCGCCCCACAGGGTGCCGTCTTGTTTGAGCGCGAGCGAATGAAAACCGCCAGCGGCAATGGCGCTGACGCCATCGAGCACTTTCACAAAGCGGTCACGCGGTTTTAGATCGCCAATGCCGAGCTGGCCATCGCGATTCTGCCCCACTGCCCATAGTGTGCCGTTCTTCTTCAAGGCCAGCGCATGGGTTTGCCCCGCCGCAATGGCGCTCACATCGCTCATGATTTTGCTGAAATCGTCCCGGTCAATACTGTCACCGAGCCCCAGTTGCCCTTCTTTGTTGCGTCCGGTGGCGTACAACGTGCCGTCTTTTTTCAGCGCCAGACTGAAGTTGGCGTTGGCGGCCATGGCCGAGACATCACTGAGCACCTTGGTGAAGCTGTGCGCTTCTTTGCGGTTGCCCGTGCCGAGTTGGCCAAAGCCGTTGTAACCGGCAGCCCAGAGCGTGCCATCACTTTTCAGGATCAGACTGTGGCTTTCGCCGGCCGCAACGGCGATGGGTTTGGTGTTTGGGTCGGAGCAAGCGACCAGTAACAGCAAAATGGCAAGGCAGAGGAGTTTCATGGTTGTACCGTTCAGTAATCCGGAATGACGCGATGGAGCAAGGAGTGGCTAGTATAAATTTTCATTTCGACTTCGGGAGTTCCTTATGCGGATTCTTTGGGTAGTGGGCGCGTTACTGTGTAATGCGGTATGGGCGGCGGGCGCGCCGGCCTTGCAAGAAGGACAATGGGAAATGACCAGCAAGACGGTGGTCAGCGGCATGCCGATCGCCATGCCGGTGCAAACGGTCAGCATCTGTCTGAAAAAAGAAGAAATCGCCAAGGGCGATGTGCCGACCGGCCAGCCACAATCCGGGCAGTGCCAGACGCTGGAAAGTAAATCGAGTGGCAACAGTTACAGCTACAAGGCGGTGTGCAAGACCGAGGAGGGGACGACCACGATTTCCGGCACGATGCAATACACACGCACCAGTTATCAGGGCAAGAGTCTGGTCGAAAGCAATGTGGGCGGACAGGCGATGAAGATCACCAGTGAATACAGCGCGCGACGTTTGGGCGCATGTGTGAAATAGCTAGGGATAACGCCCGGCGATGCCGGGCGTTGTTCGGTCAGGCTTGCAGGCCTTCCAGTTCTTTTTGCAGCTCGCCCGAGCTGTACAGCTCTTTCATGATGTCCGAACCGCCAATGAATTCCCCTTTGATATACAACTGCGGAATCGTTGGCCAGTTGGCGTAATCTTTGATTCCTTGACGGATTTCTGGATCGGTCAACACATTGACGGCGAAAAATGGCACGCCGCAATTTTTCAGGATTTGAACCGCGCCCGACGAAAAGCCGCATTGTGGGAAAGTCGGGGTGCCTTTCATAAACAGCACGACAGGATGTTCAGTAACGATCTGACGGATTTGCTCTTGCACGCTCATGGGAATCTCCAGTAGTTGATTTATTTGCTCAGGTATTTTACTGCTGGAATGTCGCTGCGGATAGTAAAAATGCCGATGCACTGGCGCTTCCTTCATCGCAGCCTGATCGGCGCAAACAAAACGCCGGGCGAGCCCGGCGTTTGATAGAGCGCTGAAAAAGCTCAGTCCCGGCCTTCCATCTTGGGTGCGCGATCCATCAGGTCGTTCAAAACGGTGGCAAATGGCACACCTTCGAACAGCATCTGGCAAACACCTTGGGTGATGGGCATATCAATCCCCAAGGCGCAGGCTTGGCGGTTCACTTCCCGAGCCGTTGGCACGCCTTCGGCAACATGTCCGAGGTTTTGCAAAATTTGTTCCAGAGTCAGCCCTTGTGCCAGTAGCAGCCCGACGCGGCGGTTGCGCGAAAGATCGCCTGTTGCCGTCAGCATCAGGTCGCCAATCCCAGCGAGCCCCATGAAGGTTTCATACTGCCCGCCAAGTGCTGCGCCAAAACGTGCCATTTCGGCGAGGCCGCGCGTCAGCATGGCGGCGCGGGCGGTGTAGCCCCAATTCAGGCCATCGCACAGGCCTGCTGCAATGGCGAGCACGTTCTTGACTGCAGCGCCAACTTCCACGCCGATCAAGTCATCGCTGGCATAGAGACGCAATACCGAGGTATTGAGTGATTCCACCACCTGTTTGGCAAAGCCCTTGTCGCGAGCGGCGACGGTGACTGCCGCAGGCAAGCCTTTGGCCACTTCTTCGGCAAAACTGGGGCCGGACAACATGCCGCGCGCCACGCTCGGATCCATTTCTTCGTCGGCGACCTGATGCGGCAATTTCATCGTGCCCGCTTCCAGACCCTTGCAGGCCCAGAGAACCGGCGTTGTGCAGCCCAACTGACGCAGGCTGGCCAAGGTTGGCCGCAGTCCGGCCATTGGCGTAACAATCAGAATCAGTTCGGCGTCCGCCACGGTCGCGGCCAGATCGTTGCTGACCTGCAGATGGGCTGGCAGTGCAATATTGGGCAGATAGCGGTGGTTGAAGCCTTCAGCCTGCATGGCGACGACGTCGCCCGCATCAATGGACCAAAGTGTGACCGCATGACGGTCAGCAAATCGAATAGCGAGCGCGGTGCCCCAGGCACCTGCACCCAAAACAGCGAGTTTCATAGACCCCAGACATCCTCAATGCGAATAAAGCCAGCCTGTCCGTCGCGATGACGCACGCGCAGCCAACCGATCCGCGTGTTTTCAGTCAGTTCCAGCAACAAACCGGATTCTGCTTTAAAAACCGGCGCAGAGGCTGTCGAGCCTTCTGCGTAGACCGTTGTCGGCTTGGTCACTTGTACGTGGGAACGCTTGCCCAGATCGGCTTTTTTCATCCAAGCCAGCTTGCCGTCGCGGTCGCGGATACGCAACCAGTCACCTTGGATCGCCAGAATTTCGACAGGCGTTCCTTTGCTGACGACAAACAGTTTCTTTGCCTTGCTGTCCGGGGCGTCGAAATAAATAGCCCCATGTTTCAAGACAGATCGGAATTCAAGCGCCTGGGCGCTGCAGGCGATGGCCAACAGCGCGAGCGCAAAAAAGTGCTTAGTGCGTAGTTTGCGGTGCATTTTCGGCGGCCTGTGCAGCCTTCTGTTGCATATAGAAGGATTCAAAGTTCACAGCTTGCAGGATGAACGGCGGGAAGCCTGCGCGTGTAGTCAGATCGGAAACGGCTTCGCGCAGGTAGGGGAAGATAATCGTCGGACCGCCAATGCCCAGCAGCGGATCGAGCTCTTCTTGCGGAATGTTTTCAATCGCAAACAGACCGGCCTGCGTGACTTCGACCAAGAACAGAGTGCGATCCTTAATCTTGGCCTGTACGGTCACCTTGAGCGCAACTTCATAAAAATTGTTTTCGAAGCTGCGAGCCTGATTCTGGAACTGCACGGTGATTTCGGCTTGTTCTTGTTCCATAAAGGCGGCCGGAGAGTTCGGCGCTTCAAGGGATACATCAGTCAGATACAGCTTCTGGATCGAGAAACTCGGGGCTTGCTGTTCGCTCATGGCGAATTCCTTTATTTAAATGCAAATGAAAAACCGCGGGAATCATCGCATGATTCGCGCGGTGGGGGCTAGGCTACCGGGGGATTCGCATCGGTGACACCACAATATGTGGTGGTTCTATTTCAATAGTGTGTCGAGCTGGCCGGCGCGATCCAAAGCAATCAAGTCATCACAGCCGCCAACATGGAAATCATCGATATAGATCTGGGGCACTGTACGCCGGCCGGTGCGCGCCATCATTTCATCGCGACGTTCCGGGTCTAGGTCAATGCGCACTTTTTCAATCTCGGTGATGCCCTTTTGCTTCAGAAGCTGCTCGGCGCGGATGCAGTAGGGGCAGACAGCAGTGCTGTACATCAGGATTTTGGGCATGGTGGATATCCATATTGCAGAAGTGTTTTCGATGGATTCAAAGATATGGGCGGTGTACTGAAGTGCAAGTTGCGTCTTTAGGCGGTATGTCGCGAAGAAGTGCTTTTGTTTTTTCTTTTTGTTTTCAGGTGTTTGTGTTTTTGCCTGCAAAATTGTTTGCAGTGGGTGTTGACGGGTTTCGGGGTGGTGGGTATAGTTCGGCCTCTCTGCTGCAGACGC
>CAXYUI010000132.1:0-5513 GCA_964291975.1 uncultured Formivibrio sp.
GTAAGCGGCGACATCCACTGCGTCATCGACGCTTTTCACCTTGTAAGCCACCGGCTGCACGCCGTAGACCACCTGATACTCACTGCCCGTGCCAAACAGCACATCGGTTTTTTCGAGCAGTGGCAGCATCACTTCCGGTGCGGTCTTGCCGTATTGCCACAGCGTCTTGCGGTAGTTGAGATCGCACGATACGGTGAGCCCCAGCTTTTTGGCCGCGTTCACGGCTTCGAGCGTCACATCGGCGATGTCCTGGCTCAGCCCCGGGCCGATGCCAGACCAATGGAACCAGCTTGCGCCCGCAAAGGCTTTTTCCCAGTCGACCATGCCCGGCTTGATCGTTGAGAACGACGAATTCAGGCGGTCATATACGACTTTGGAAACGCGCTGCGCGGCCGGGTTTTCGTAGTAATACAGACCCAGACGGTCGCCGCCCCAGACGATATTGTCAGTCTTGATGCCGTGCGAGCGCAGTTCGGAATGGCAGGCGTCGGCGATGTCATTTTTCGGCAGGCGGGTCACGAATTCGGTCTGCATGCCAAAGCGCGCCAGCGACACAGCGCAGTTCATTTCGCTGCCGCCAAAGGTCGCCGCGAAAGAGTTGGTTTGCGAGAGTTTCAAAAAGCCCGGCGGGGTCAGGCGAAGCATCACTTCGCCGAAGGTCACGATTCTTTGAGTCATTTCGGTTTCTTGCTCGGAAGTGGAAAACGGATACCGAATCCGCAAAGCGCATGGCATTGATTGAAATACAGCGCAAGGCCGGGAGCGTTCTTAGCCACACATTCGGGGATTTGAACAAAAGATACCCGCGCATTTCGTTCGCTGTCGACGTGCATAAAACCGTTTGCGCTGGATCAGTTGCAGTGCAAAAAAATGGGAATGAATGGCGCGATTGCGTTCCACACCCTCAGGCCCAGAGTGGCAGTGCGGCAGGAAGATCCGAAAAACGAATCCCCACACCGATGAGTCGCACGGGCTTTTGGCCGCGCTGCCAGGCCTGGCGGATCAGCTCGGTAAAGGCCTGCGGACTCGGGGAGGCACCTGTGCGCTCCATCGTGGTCTGGCTGAAGTCGTGGAATTTGATCTTCACAAACGCCTTGCCCGATTGCTGCGGCTGACGCGCAAGGCGTCGGCTGAAATCATCAAACAGAGCCGGCAGTCGGGCAAGGCAAGTTTCCAGATCGGGCAAGTCCTGCGCGTAAGTGTGTTCCACCGAGAGCGACTTGCGCGTTTCGCGCTGCGCCACTGCGCGCTCATCCTCGCCCCGGCACTGGCGATACAACGATGTGCCCAAATTGCCGAATTCCTGCACGAGCTTTTCCAGTGGCCAAGCCTGTGCGTCGCCACAGGTATGAAGGCCGTGGCGCGCCAGCTTTTCTGCCGTGACCTTCCCAATGCCCCAGAGTTTTGAAATCGGCAGCGCCAGCATGAAGCCGGCAACATCCTGCGGGCGGATTACGAACTGGCCGTTGGGTTTATTCCAGTCGCTGGCGATCTTGGCCAGGAGCTTATTGGGCGCAATGCCAGCGCTCGCGGTAATGCCGACTTCTGCCTCGATGCGCGCGCGGATTTCCTCGGCCATCAGCGTCGCGCTGCCCCGGCAATGGGTGAGGCCGGTCACATCGAGATAAGCCTCATCAAGCGAGAGCGGTTCGATGCGATCGGTGTAATCGCGAAAGATGGCGTGCACACGGCGCGAAGCGTCGCGGTAGCGCTCGAAGGAGTGCGGCAGCAGCACCAGATTCGGGCATTGGCGCAGCGCCCATTTGGTCGGCATCGCTGAATGAATGCCGAAGCGGCGCGCGACATAATTGCAGGTGGAAATCACCCCGCGCTGTTCGGGCAAGCCGCCGATCGCCAGCGGTACAGTGCGCAGGGCAGGGTTGTCGCGCATTTCGACCGCGGCATAGAAACAGTCGCAATCGATATGGATGATCTTGCGGGTGGACATGGCTCGGCATCGTTTTAGGATGCCTTATTGTACGATCGTTCTATATCAGCAACAAACTGCTTATTTGCTGAAGCGGTTTTTCACATGCGACATATGCGCTTTCATCGCCGCACGGGCTTTGCGGGCGTCACCGGCTTTGATCGCTTCAAGGATTTCGGAGTGATCGTCAATCGTCGCGCCTTTGAGCGCCATGTCGGTGTAGTGCTCTTCAAACTTGTGAAAGAGGCTGGAGCGGCGCAGTTCCCACAGATGCTCAACCAGTTGCACCATGATGTCGTTGCCGGTGGCCTCGGCGATATAGCGGTGAAAGAGGTGATCCTGTTCCAGATACGCATTGTGGTCGGGCAGGGAGCCGGCCATGGCGGAGATGGTTTTTTCGATTTCGGCGATCTGCTCGGGCGTGGCTTTTTGCGCGGCGAGCCCGGCGATTTCGCTCTCGAAAAGACTGCGCGCTTCCAGTAGCGCAAACGGACTTTCGGCCGACTGATCCGCGTCCGTAGCGGGTTCGCTCTGATCGCACACATAAACGCCGTTGCCAACGCGAATCTCCACCAGCCCCGAGACTTCCAGCGCGATCAAGGCTTCGCGCACCGAAGAGCGACTCACGCCCAGCTGCTTGGCGAGATCACGCTCCGAGGGCAGATAGCTGCCGGCCGGGAATTCGCCATTGCGAATATGGTTGGCGAGCAAATCAGCAATCTGGCGATAAAGACGCTTGGGCTGGATCGTCGGCAGGATCATGGTGGCTTCTTGTCTGGTGGTCGGACAGGTCGAGATTAACAGTAAAAAAACGACTTGTCAGTTTGCGGGCAAGGCTTTGCTGCGTGGCCACAACAGCCAGAGTTGGCCGCTTTGCTTCATCTTGCCGGCTAATTCGCCCGCCTCTTGACCCGTGCCCCAGAAAAAATCAGCGCGCACCTGGCCACGGATCGCGCCGCCGGTATCTTGCGCAGCCACCAAGCGGTTGATGACGCGGCCGTCGTCCGGCCGAGTGCTGGCCAGATAAACAGGGCTACCCAGTGCGACCGTGCCAGGGTCGACTGCAATGCTGTGCGCCGGGGTGAGCGGCACATTGAGCGAGCCGATTGGCCCTTCCTGGCTGCTTGGCAACAGCCGAAAAAACACATAGCTCGGATTGCTGGCGAGCAAGGTGTCGATTTTTTCCGGATTTTGATGAGCCCAGTTGCGGATGCTTTGCATTGAGACCGCGTTCGCAGGCAGCGCGCCCTGTTCGATCAGCCAGCGTCCGACCGGCTTGTACGGGTGGCCGTTCTGGTTGGCGTAACCCAGGCGCAATTGGCTGCCGTCTTCGAGTTGCACGCGCCCCGAGCCTTGAATCTGCATGAATTGCACATCGAGCGGATCGCTAAGCCAAGCCAGCGCTGGCGCGTCGACGCCGTTTTTTAGAATGGATTCGGCAGCCGGGTAGGGTACGAGTTTGCGGCCTTCGAGCTTGCCGCGCAGACGCTTGCCTTTGAGCTCGGGGTAAACAGAATCGAGCGCCACAGTGATTAGATCAAGCGGTTCGGCCAAGAGCGGATAGCGCGCCGATTCGGTGCGCGTGAGACTGCCCCGGTAGACCGGCTCGTAATAGCCGGTAATCAGACCGCTGCTCGTGCCGTCCGGGTTGTGCAGTTGCCAGGGTTGCAGACGGGTTTCGATGAAGGCGCGCACGGCCTTGGCATCAGCGGGAATATCCGCGGCAGCAGCGCAGGTTTCTGCCCAAATGGTGCTGGTTTTGAGCTTTTCACAACCGCGCCGCCAGGCCAAAAATCCAGGGGTCGGATCGTTTTGCTGCCAGCCGGGCAGGCTGACCCAATCGCGTAATTCGTAGCGAGCGGGCTTGGGCGGCACAGGCGGGGGGAGCAGCGAACAGGCGCTTAGCAATCCGGCGACAAGGCCGGCGATCAACTTAAACCGCATCGTCATTCTTCGTTTCAACGCTTTGTTTGAAGGCGGCGATGCTGGCTTTTTGCAATTCGAGGGTTTTGACCGTCATCTGCAACATGCCGATCTGCATGGTCAGCCATTGCTCAACCGTTTTGCATTCAGCGATCTTGCGGTCGATTTCCTCTTCAGAAAGCGGCGGCATAAACGGGTTGTTGCCGTTGTTTTTCCAGAACTGGTTAAAAAGGGCAAAAGGATCGTTGTGTTCGCTCATGGCAGTTCTTTCAGCAGGGAATATCCGGCATGATCGCCAGATCGGCGCGGTCTTTCAAGCCCGGTAAATCTGATAGCATGGCGGCTCAATTCAATCTGGCGGGGCAAATCATGCGCGGCAGTTTCTTTCCGGTGGCTTTGATCGTGGTCGGTTTGGGCTGGCTTTTGCATGAAATCAACATCGTGCCACAAGCCAACTGGATCGTGATTCTGGGTCTGTGCAGCGCCGGCGTGGCGGTCTTGCTGATCGAAGGTTGCAATCAATCGAGCATCGTTAAAGGCCCGCTCTTGATCGCGGCTGGCATCGCCGTCTTTTTGCGCCAGCAACAAAACCTGCCCTGGGGCATGCTGATTCCGGCCTTGCTGATTCTGTGGGGCGTGCTGCTCTTGATTGCGCGTCTGCCTGCGGTGCCACCTGCGGCAAAACGCTGGAAAAAATATCGCAAAGCCAATCATTCGGTCTGGGAACAAGACTGATGGGCGAAGCGCTCGACCCGGTTCAGCTTGTACCTGCCGAGCCGCTTGCGCATCTGTTTGGCGAGCCGGTGCTCACCTTGCCGGTTGATCTGTACATCCCGCCCGATGCGCTGCGCGTGCTGCTCGAATCCTTCGAAGGCCCGCTCGACCTCTTGCTCTATCTGATCCGCAAGCAGAACGTCGATATCCTCGATATCCCGATGGCGCAGGTCACCAAGCAATACATGGCTTATGTCGATGCGATGCGCGTGAATCAGCTTGAACTCGCGGCTGAATACCTCTTGATGGCGGCGATGCTGATCGAGATCAAATCGCGACTTTTGCTGCCCAAACCCGCCAATGCCGAGAACGTCGAAGACGATCCTCGCGCGGAATTGGTTAGAAGGTTGCTCGAATACGAGCAGATGAAGCTCGCCGCGTTTGAACTCGATCAATTGCCGCAGGCCGGGCGCGACTTTGCCTGGGCGGCCGTGGTGTTTGAAAAAGAAGCCGTGCTGCGCCTGCCTGATGTGAATCCGGCGGATCTGAAAGCAGCCTGGCTGACGATTTTCAGCCGTAGCAAGAACCGCAAGAGTCATATGGTCAAAGCCGATGAATTGACCGTGCGCGAGCAGATGAGCCAGATTCTGCGCAAATTGGAGGGCGGGCGCTTTGTCGAGTTTCTGGATTTGTTCGATACCACGCGCGGCGTGCCGCTCTTGGTGGTGAGCTTTATTGCGGTGCTGGAACTGGTGAAAGAAAAGATGATCGTGGTGAGTCAAGAAGCTGCCTACCAGCCGATTTATGCGCGGCTGGCCGGCGCGCAAGTCGTGGAGGCGGGCGCATGAAACACGAGAAAATGGAGCTCGAAGCCGCACTGCTGGCGTCTCCCGTGCCGCCTTCGGTCGCTGATTTGAAAAAAGTATTGTCTGGATCCTTGAGTGGTGAA
>CAXYUI010000133.1:0-5501 GCA_964291975.1 uncultured Formivibrio sp.
CGCGGAAGGTGTCGCCAGCGGCGAGCAGCACGCTCTTGCCCTGACTCTGGAAATATTTGGCGAGCTTGCCGATGCTGGTGGTTTTTCCTGCGCCGTTCACGCCGGCCACCATCAGGATGAAAGGCTTGTGGCCACTGATGTCGAGCGGCTTTTCCAGCGGGTTGATCAGTTCTGCCAGCGAGGTCTTGAGCGCATCTTTGAGCTCGCTCGCGTCTTTCAGCCCCGCCAGCGTCACGCGCTCGCGCACGTCTTTTAAAAGATGGTTGGTCGCATCGACGCCCATATCGGCGGTCAGCAGTACGGTTTCCAGTTCTTCGTAGAGGTCTTCGTCAATCTGGCCGCCGCCAAAAAGGCCGGCCAGATTCTTGCCGAGCCGGTCGCGCGTCTTGGCCAAGCCGACTTTCAGGCGTTCGCTCCAGCTCAGTTTGGGTTCCGGCGTGGCGTCGACATATTCCGCCACGGCATCAGGCTCAGCATGCGGCAGCGCTTCGGGCGCGGTTTCGGCTTCGGGCTTTTTCTTGAAGAAACTGAACATCGGTTTGGACTGACCTCGGTAAATGGCGGAAAATGCCGGTCTTCGCAGGATCGGGCTGGCTGACGGCATTTCAAGCCAGCGCCATCCTACGGGTTTGAATTTTTGGCGATTTTAACGCGGGGCAGGCATGGCAGGACAGTACAAAAATCAGGTGCGCATCATCGGCGGGCAATGGAAGCGCCGGCAACTGAAATTCCCGACGCAGGAAGGGCTGCGCCCGACCCCCGATCGCATCAAGGAAACGCTCTTTAACTGGCTCGGCCAGGACTGCACCGGCATGGTCTGCCTGGATCTTTTCGCCGGCAGCGGTGGGCTCGGTTTTGAAGCGGCTTCGCGCAATGCGCAAAAGGTCATTACGGTCGATACCGGCCGGGCGGTGCTCGAAGCGCTGCGCGCCAATCAGGCCATGCTCGGCGCAAAGAATATTGAAGTGGTCTGGAGCGACGGCCTGCGCTTTGTCGATGCGACCACCGAGAAATTCGACCTCGTTTTTCTCGACCCGCCGTTTGCGTCAGAGCTATTGACGCAAGCGCTAGAGCGCCTGCCGCGCATCTTGAATGAGGATGCGCTCGTCTATGTCGAAACCGCGCACTGGCCGGAACTGGCCGGTTGGGAAGTCCTCAAAGAAGCGAAAGCTGGGCAGGTGATGTATGGATTGCTGCGCCGCACATCGACAAGTGGTTGATCGCAAAGGCACTTTTTCGGGTAAGGTTGTTCTGCTGGCGGCTTCATGGCAGAATCGCGCCCGAATTGCCCACAAGGATTTGAACCGATGGCCCTGATTATTTCTGACGAATGCATCAACTGCGACGTATGCGAGCCGGAATGCCCGAACGGCGCGATCTCGCAAGGCGAAGAAATCTACGAAATCGAACCCAACCTGTGCACCGAATGCGTGGGTCATTATGACGAACCACAGTGTCAACAGGTCTGCCCGGTGGATTGCATCAGCATCGATCCGGCGCACAAGGAATCGAAAGACGAATTGATGCAGAAGTTCCTGATCATCACCGCCAAGTAAAACTTGCGGTAAATCCGAACCCGCCGCTGGCGGGTTTTTTGTACCCGAATGAACGAAAAGTGACCTTGATGTTCCGCTCTCCTCGCATCCTGCGCTTTGCCTTGCCGCTGCTCGCGCTCTATCTCCTGATCGCTTCGCTGTATCGCGTTGGCTTGTGGTTGTATTTCGATTCGCCCAATCAGCCGCTGGGCAGCGATCTGGTCAGCCAAGCCTTGCTCTTGGGGCTGCGTTTTGACTTGCGAATCGGCTTATTCTTGCTGCTGCCGGTGCTGATGCTGGGCTGGATACGCGGGATCAATCCGCTGGTGTGCAAAAAAGCGCGGCTGGGCTGGACGGCGCTGTTTGGCTTGGCGTGGCTGGGTCTGGTGATGTTCTACATCATGGATGGCGGCTACTACGCCTATCTGAAAGAGCGCCTCAATTCCGGCATCCTGACTTTCCTGGGCGACGCAGAGATTTCCGGCGAAATGGTCTGGCAGACCTATCCGGTGATCCGCATTGCGCTGGCGCTCGTCGGTATAACTGCCGCGCTGACCTGGCTAACCTGGAAGCTCTTTAACCATGCCGCCACCCACCCGGCTTGGACGCCAGCTAAGTCGAAAATACGCGGTTTTGCGCGCGGATTTTCGTGGACGTTTGGACTGATCTTGCTGGTGGCACTCGGCATTATGGGGCGCTTTTCGCAGTACCCTTTGCGCTGGAGCGACGCGCAGTTCAGCACCGACCCGTTTGCAAGCGCGCTGCCGCTGAACCCCGTGCTGATTTTCTTCGACACGCTCGATTACGCCGGCAAGGCTTATGAGCTCGACCAGGTCAAAGCGGCTTACCCGCGCATGGCGCAATGGCTGGGCGTGCAGAATCCCGATCCACAAAAGCTGACTTATGCGCGTGTGGCGTCCCCGCGCGCCAACAGCTTCGATCAGCCTTACAACGTGGTGGTGGTCTATCTCGAATCGTTCTCGGCTTACAAAACCGGCATCTTCGGCAACAAGCTCAATCCAACCCCGCATTTCGACCAACTCGCCCGCGAAGGCATTTTGTTCGACCGCTATTTCAGCCCGTCTTCGGGCACGGCGCGCTCGATTTTTACCGGGCTGACCGGCATTCCTGATGTCGACACGCGCAACACCACCAGCCGCAATCCGGCCGCAGTGAACCAGCAACTGATCGCCAACCAATTCCGCGATTACCAAAAGTTCTATTTTCTGGGCGGCAGCACCACCTGGGCCAATATCCGCGGCCTGTTGCAGACCAATCTGGACGGCATCGATATTCACGAAGAAGGCAGTTTCAGTTCGCCGCGCAATGATGTCTGGGGGATTTCCGACAAGAATCTATTCCTGGAAGCCAATCAGGTTTTCCGCAAACAAGAAAAACCTTTCTTCGCCTTTATCCAGACTTCCGGCAATCACCGCCCGTACACAATTCCGGCCGAAGACACCGCCTTCCAATACCAAAAGATCGGCGTCGACCAACTCAAAAAGAACGGCTATTTCGCCGAGGACGAATTCAATTCCTTCCGCTACATGGATTGGAGCATTGGCCAATTCGTCGAAACTGTGAAAAAAGAGGCTTGGTTCAACAAGACGATCTTTGTGTTCTTTGGCGACCACGGAATCACCGGGGATGCCGGCGAAATCATGCCGCCGGCTTGGACCGAGAAAAAACTGTCGGGTCTGCATGTGCCGCTCCTGATCTGGGCGCCCGGACTCTTGTCGCCACAGCGCATCAACAAACCGGCTTCCGAAGTCGACGTGGTGCCCACGATTGCCGGCCTCTTCAAGCGCCCGTACCTGAATACAACACTGGGGCGCGATTTGCTTGATCCAGATTTGGACAATGAGCGCTATGCCTTTACGATCTGGCACCAGCCGGGACCTGAGATCGGACTTTTCAGCCGCGAGCACTACTTCACCATGTATGCCGACGGCAGCCACGCTCATCTGGCAAAAGTCGAAAGCGCAGATGCGAAGAAAGATTGGTCAGCACAAGAACCGCACGTTGCCGCTCAAATGCGGCAGCGGCTGGAAGATATTTACCACACCGTCCGCTACATGGCGGTGAACAACAAGCCGGAACGAAAATGAAGAAATTATTGCGCTGGTGGTGGTTTCCCCTCACCTTGGCCGCCGGAGCGTGGGCTTACCACCCCTTGCAAGCGCCAGCACTCCCGCCTTTGCCGCCCATCGTTCGCGCCAGTGCCGCTGAGCCGGCTTTCAGCGCAACGCTGCTGCCCGCCCCCACCCGCGCCGTACACAGCTCGTCGATCATCGATCTGGAAGGCGGCGACCGCCTCTTGTTCTGGTTCGGCGGCTCGCGCGAAGGCGCGACCGATGTAGCAATCTGGCAAAGCCGCTGGCACAAAGGGCAATGGTCCGAACCGCGCGCGATCATGCGCCCGGAAAGCGCTGGCGCGGCCGAATGGCGCTACATCAAGAAAGTCGGCAATCCGCTGGCGGTGAAACTCGCCAATGGCGACATCCAGCTCTTTTTCGTTTCGGTCAGTTTTGGCGGCTGGGCCGCGAGCAGCCTGAATATCACGCGCTCGGCCGATGGCGGCCAGACCTGGTCACCGGCGCGCAAGGTCGGCACCAGTCCCTTCCTGAACATCAGCACGCTGGCGCGCACCCACGCCACACCGCTGGCCGACGGCGGCTTCTATCTGCCGGTGTATCACGAATTCGCCCGTAAATTCCCTGAGTTGCTGCGCTTTGACGCGCGCGGCGAATTGATCGGTAAAACGCGCATGAGCGCCCAGCATCAGCTTTTACAGCCCGCGATGGTGCAAGTTGGCCCGCATCGGCTGATTTCTTTCCTGCGCGACGGTCGCGGGCAATACATCCACAAACAAGAAAGTTTCGACGCAGGCCAAACTTGGTCTGCGCCAGAACCCATCCAGCTGATCAACCGCGATTCCTCGGCCACGGTAACGCGTCTGCGCGACGGTCGCCTGCTGGCCGTCGCCAACGACGGGCAGAAAATGCGCGAACAGCTCGCGCTCTTTGTCAGCCGCGACGGCGAAGAATGGCAACACAAGGGCTGGCTGGAACATCGTCCCGGCAGCGGCGAGGAATACTCTTACCCGTCGATTCACACCGATGGCGATATCGTCGACATCACTTACACCTGGCAACGCAAAAACATCAAGCATGTGCGCTTCAATCTGGCCTGGCTTGATGATTCGGGGAGAAAACAGCCATGAGCCACGCCCTGCAACACATGATCGGACTGGCCGGCCACGCGCTGGTCTGGGGTTCCCTGTTCGCGCTGTGGGCGCGCCGTTGCCAACCGACCTGCACCCTCTGCCGGCAAAGGCCGGCGTTGATCTGGATTCTGCCCGCGCTGGTGGCGCTGACCGGCTTGGCCTGGCTCAGCCGCGGCATCGGCTCGGATCTGAGCATCACCGGCATGGGGCTGGGTTTTTGCTGGCTGGCGCGCCGGCCGATCAAGCTCCCGCTGTGGTTGATGGCGGGCTGGACGCTGATCGGGTTGACGCTGTATGTCTCGACCATGGGCTTGATTGATGCCGACTTTTATTCATCCGGCTTTGCGCCGCGCTGGCTCTTGCTGGCAGCCGTGGTCTGGATCATCGTCAATGGCCTGATCAGCCCGGTGCTGGGCGGGATTCTGGCGCTGGCGCTCACCGCCTACGCCGGCCATTTCATGGTGTCGGTTAATCTGTGGGATTACCTGCTCGACCCGATCACTTGGCTCATCATGGTCGGCAAGACCATTGCCCAAGCGCGCGAATGCTGGCGCGGCAAGCATGTCACACTGTGCTCGCAGCCGACCGTGATGCCGGAACCAGCACGCGAAACCCGCAAATGATTTAAAAACCGAAGCGCCGCGCAATCGGTTCGGGCAAGTATGCGAACAGCGGCGCGAAGTCGGTCGCATCCATCAGGTTCTTGAGCGCGAGGCCGACTTCGGTATCGCCTTCGATCA
>CAXYUI010000134.1:0-5483 GCA_964291975.1 uncultured Formivibrio sp.
CGAGGCGCACAGCATCGAACGGCAGCGCGCCAGTGGTCGCGTGATCATCGCCGGCAACATCGCAATTTTCGGCAACCTCCATGTATGGACGGCCGACACCCAGAAGGCCAGCGAACGCAAGGCCTGGTTTGCCCAGCTCGACGAGATCGAAGCGCTCAAGCCCGCCACCGTCATTCCGGGCCACATGGCCGCCGGGACCGCGCTGGACGTGAGCACCATCCGCTACACCCGCGACTATCTGCAGCGTTTTGATGTGGAGGCGGCCAAGGCCAGGAGCGGTGCCGAGCTGATCGAAGCCATGAAGAAGGCCTACCCGCAAGCCGGTCTCGGTATCGCGCTGGATATCGGCGCCAAGGTCAACAAGGGCGAGATGAAGTGGTAATCCGCTGAACACTTTCCGCGCTGCTCTCCGGGGCAGTGCGGGGTTTTCGCATCCCCAGAACTTTGCATCGGACTCCTGAATCATGACTACAACGACCCTGCATTACATTTACGATCCCCTGTGCGGCTGGTGCTACGGCGCCGCGCCGCTGGTGAAAGCCGCCCGCGAAGTCCTTCGCGTGATCCCGCATGGTGGCGGAATGATGACTGGCGCACGTCGCCAGCCTGTCACCGCGCAGCTGCGCGATTTCGTCAAACCGCATGACGCACAGATTGCCCGGCTGAGCGGACAGCCCTTCGGCGAAGCCTACCTCGACGGATTGTTGCGCGACACCGAGGCGGTGTTCGACTCCGAGCCGCCAACGGCTGCCATGCTGGCGGCCGAAGCGCTGGCTGGGCGCGGGCTGGACATGCTCGCCCAACTACAGATTGCACACTATGTTGAAGGGCGCCGGATTGCGGATCGTGCGGTGCTGATCGAAGTGGCCGCCAGCCTTGGTCTGGATGTCGATAGTTTCGCGGCGGCACTGGATCGCCAGTCGGGCGAGGCTGTGCGGACACATATCCAGCAGACTCGCCGCTTTATGGCGCAGGTCGGTGCGCAAGGATTTCCCAGCTTGGTGCTTGAACGTGAGGGTTTCTTTGAGGGCATTGATTTCCCAAATTACCTGGGGCGTCCGCAAGCCTTTCAGGAATGGCTGCAAAGCCAGACCGGCGTCGCCACAGCGCAGGCGAGCGGGGCTTTGGGGTGCGATGCCGATGGCTGCATATTCTGAGGCAGGAAATGCACGAACAATTTACCGACCCCTTTGGGGTTGCGCAGGCTCTGCAGGATTGAAGCTGAGTTGACATCCAATCGATGCGCTCATTCCAGCTGCAAAGCGACATAGAGCAAGAAACGGTCATCGGTGTTGTCAAGATCAAGTCCGGTGATCTCGCTGATTTGGCGCAGGCGGTAATCCAGGGTGTTGCGGTGTACATAAAGTGCTTTGGCGGTGACGGAAAGATGGCCGTTGGCGGCGAACCAGGCTTTCAATGTGTTGCGCAGTACGCCATGACGACGATCGGCGGCATCGAGTTTTGCCAATGGGGCGCGTAGTTGCTCCGCCTGCCAGCCTGCGCTGAGGGTGGATAGCAATACGGGCAAGCGCAGCTCGTAGTAGGACAGTTGGCGCTGCGGTAACTTGCGGGATTGAGCAATCTGCAGTGTGGCATGGGCGCTTTGCCAGGATTGTGCGGCGCCGTCAGAACCACCGAATACTGCGCCCATGGCAATGCGAAAAGGCGGGCGATTGTCTTGCTTGAACCAGGTGCACAGCATTTCCAGAGTGCGCGTTGCGGCACTGGGCGCGGCTTCGGCGATGGGTGCGAGGATCACTAGTTCGTGGCTTGAGCGCGCTGCGCTCAGGTATTCGGGATGGGTGTGGGCGAGCTGTCGTTGCCCTTGTTGCAGGCTGTTCAGCGCTGCATCCGGATCAATCTTGGCATCAATGCTAAGCACGATGGCTGCGCGCGGTATGGCCAGATCAATGCCAAGGCGGGTAGCCCAGCGCTCCAGATCGCCATTCACGCTATCGCCATTAATCAATTGCAGAACGAACTCTTCGCGATAGCGGGCGTCGCGCTGCAAATCACGATTGAGTTGATCTTGTTCGAGAATCATCTCGGCGGTCATGCGCACCAATTCACCGAACTGCCGCACTGCGGCCGGTTCTCCGGTAAGTCCAACCACCCCGCAAATCTGGCCACGTACCGTGAGCAATAAATTCACACCCGGTCGTGCGCCTGTCAGATAGCGCGCAGATTCATCATCCACCTCGACGGTTCGACCTTGCGCAATCGCTAGTTGAGCCCCGGCATGTTGCTCGCCGAGGCGGGTGGGTTCGCCGCTGCCGATGATGATGCCGTGTGCATCCATCACGTTCACATTGAACGGGATGATCTTCATGGTGCGGGTGACGATTTCTTGGGCGAGCTTGCGGTCAAGTGTGATCATTTATGTATCTTTGCACAAAAAATTACCTTTTTTTTAGATACGATTTATGCATTTTAATAATGAAAATAGATCTTCTGTCCATTAGTATTTTCTAAGGAGCCAAGCATCATCAGGCTCTGTAGACCAAGCCGCTGGTGCTGTCTCGTCAACTTAAGGACGGTGCCGGAATTATTCCGCAAGTCCATGCCTGAGAGTCAGGCAAGCCATCGCAACGATTGCTGCTGATGGATCTCTACCGAGGAGCAAACATGGAAGTCAGCACCTTAGGCGCATTGGCCGCCTTGATCGTAGCCATCGGCCTTATTCTCAAAAAAGTGCCACCAGCTTACGGCATGATTGCCGGCGCGCTGGCTGGGGGGCTGATCGGTGGCGTAGATATCAGCGCCACGGTGGAGTTGATGATGGGCGGTGCTAAAGGGATTATCCCGGCGGTACTGCGCATTATCGCTGCGGGGGTGCTCGCTGGTGTGCTGATTGAATCTGGCGCAGCAGCCACCATTGCCGAGACCATTGTGCGCAAGTTCGGCGAAGCACGCGCCTTGCTCGCGCTGGCCGTGGCCACCATGATCCTCACGGCCGTGGGGGTCTTCATCGACGTGGCCGTAATTACCGTGGCGCCCATTGCGCTGGCTATCGCCAAGCGCGCCGATATTTCCAAGATGTCCATCCTGCTGGCCATGATCGGCGGGGGCAAAGCTGGCATTGTGATGCCGCCCAACCCCAATGCCACCGCCGCCGCCGACGCCTTTCACTTGCCGCTCACCAGCGTCATGGGCGCGGGGGTGATCGCCGGTTTGTGTGGCTTGGTGGCCGCTTACTTGATTGCTCGCCGCCTCACTAATCGTGGCAGCAAGGTGGCCGAAGAGGAGGTGGTGGCGCATGACAGCAGCAGTTTGCCTGGTTTTGGCGCGGCCATGCTCGCGCCTGTGGTGGCCATTGTGTTGCTCGCATTGCGCCCGCTGCTGGGCATTAAGATCGATCCGATGATTGCCCTGCCTTTGGGCGGCATGATTGGTGCGATCGCCATGGGTCGCTGGCGCAACACCAATACCTATGCCGTGGCCGGGCTGGCGCGGATGGCGCCGGTTGCGATCATGTTGCTGGGCACGGGGACGCTGGCGGGCATCATCGGTGCATCTCACCTGAAAATTGTGCTGATCGAAGCCTTGCAAGCTTCCGGCTTGCCCGCGTATGTCCTTGCGCCGGTTTCCGGGGCTTTGATGTCACTGGCAACCGCTTCGACGACTGCGGGCACGGTGGTGGCCTCTCAGGTCTTCAGTCAGACCTTGTTGGAATTGGGTGTGCCTGCGCTCGCTGCAGCGGCCATGATCCATTCCGGCGCGACAGTGTTCGATCACATGCCCCACGGCAGCTTCTTCCATGCCACTGGCGGCGCCGTCAATATGAGCATCAGCGAGCGTCTTAAGGTCATCCCTTATGAAACGGCGGTTGGCTTGGTGATCACTGTAGTGTCGACGCTGATCTTTGGCGTATTTAAGATCTTCTGAGGTAAGCATCATGAAAATCCTGATCGCACCCGATTCATATAAAGAGAGCCTTTCGGCTCAGGCCGTGGCCGATGTCATCGAAGCAGGTATGCGTGAAGTGCTGCCTGATGCGCAATTTGTAAAAATTCCGGTCGCCGATGGTGGCGAAGGCACGGTGGATTCGCTGGTGGCTTGGACTGGCGGCGGCAAGCGCGAGGTTTGGGTGAGCGGCCCGCTCGGTGAGCCGGTGCAAGCTTTCTATGGACTCTCGGGGGATGGCCACACCGCCGTGATCGAGATGGCGGCCGCCAGCGGCCTGGCGCTGGTTCCCCGTGAGCGGGGCGACCCGCGTTACACCTGCTCACGGGGCACGGGCGAGCTGATTCGTGCTGCGCTCGATGCGGGCGCTCGCAACTTCATTCTTGGTATCGGCGGCAGCGCCACCAATGATGGCGGCGCTGGCATGCTGAGCGCATTGGGCGTTCGCCTGCTTGATGAGGCCGGTTTGCCCTTGCCCGCAGGTGGCGCAGCGCTGGCTCGTCTGGCTCGAATTGATGTCAGTGGTCTGGATTCACGCTTGCAAGAATGCCGCATCGAAGTGGCTTGCGATGTGGATAATCCGCTCACTGGCCCGCGCGGCGCTTCGGCCACCTTCGGTCCGCAGAAAGGCGCTACGCCGGCCATGGTGGCTGAGCTGGACGCCGCTTTGGCGCATTTCGCGAAATGTATTGAGCGCGATCTGGGTGTGCAGGTTGAATCCGTGCCGGGCGCTGGCGCAGCGGGTGGCATGGGCGCTGGCATGATGGCCTTCTTTAAAGCGCGGCTGCGTCCAGGTGTGGATATCGTGATGGAAGCCGTGGGTCTGGATGCGCAGGTGCAGGACGCCGATCTGGTCATTACCGGAGAAGGCCGGATTGATAGCCAGACCATTCACGGCAAAACACCGATTGGCGTCGCACGTATTGCTAAGCGTCATGGCAAACCGGTGATTGGTATTGCTGGGTGTTTGACTGCTGATGTGGGGGTGGTGCACGCGCACGGTATTGATGCTGTATTCAGCGTGCTGCACCGCGCCTGCAGTGTTGAAGAAGCCTTTGCTGAGGCGGAAGCCAATCTGCGTTTGAGTGCGCGCAACATTGCCGCTGCCTTGCTGATCGGCAAAAAATTGCCTGTATAAGTCGAACGAAGCCAAAAAAATCGCCCGGAACCCGGGCGATTTTTATATGCAGTGCGCGGTTCAGAATTTACGCGGATCGAAATCGTTGTACTTTTTCAGACCCAGCGCGGTGGCGATCTTTTCCCAACTGGTGAACTTCAGATTGGTCTGGTGCACGCTGTCGTCGAGCTTGTTGAGATCGTCGTTGTAACCGTCCTGGCTCACGAAAACCCCATAAGCAAAACCGGGCAGTTGCAAGGCCATCACATCAGCGCCGTCACATTCCTGCACGCCTTCCTGTGCGCCGCCGCCGACTGAGAAGCTGCCGGTCAGCGTTGGTGCTGCCGTGCCGTTCAGGCTAAAGACCGCGAAGCTGTCGTCATGCGGCGCATCCGCCACTGTGGCATCTGCGCCGTGTGCGCCGCCCTGGCTGGAAACAATCAGGTAACCCGTGCCGTTCGGG
>CAXYUI010000135.1:0-5468 GCA_964291975.1 uncultured Formivibrio sp.
TTCGACGCCACGCACCTTGGCTTTCTTGATTTTGAAGTCGCCCGGCAGTTCGGCGCCAACTCGGGCGCACGGCACTTTCAGACCAGCAGCGACGTTGGGCGCGCCGCAAACGATCTGCAGCGGCTCGGCTTCACCGACGTTCACCGAGCAGATATTCAGGCGATCCGCATCCGGATGCTTTTGCACCGACAGCACTTCGGCCACGAATACGTTGTTGAAATCCGGCGCGGCCGGATCGTTTTCTTCAACTTCCAGACCCGACATGGTCAAAAGATGCGAGAGCGCGTCCGAATCCAGATCCGGATTCACCCAGCTACGCAGCCATTGTTCGGAAAACTTCATGATCGATATCCTTTACAGCGGATCAGGGCCGCGCTCAGCCTTGCGCGAATTGCTTGAGGAAAGATTGGTCGTTCTCGAAGAACAAACGCAGGTCGTTCACGCCGTAATACAGCATCGCAAAGCGGTCCAGACCGATGCCAAAGGCAAAGCCGGTGAACTTTTCGCTGTCGATGCCGACTTTTTTCAGCACATTCGGGTGCACCATGCCGCACCCGCCGACTTCAAGCCAGCCGCGCGCGCCCAGCACATCGATTTCGGCCGAAGGTTCGGTAAACGGGAAGAAGGACGGACGGAAACGCACTTGCAGATTGTCGTCTTCAAAGAACTGGCGCAGGAAGTCGACGATCACGCTTTTTAGATCAGCGAACGAGACGCCTTCATCAACCCACAGGCCTTCCATCTGGTGAAACATCGGCGAGTGCGTGGCATCGGAATCAACCCGGAATACGCGGCCCGGCGCGATGATCTTGATCGGCGGCTGATTGGCTTCCATGTAGCGCGCCTGAATCGGCGAGGTATGCGTGCGCAGCACAATCGGCGCTTCTGGCGTGGAGCCTTCAACGTAGAAAGTATCTTGCATCGCGCGCGCTGGGTGGTTCTTCGGAATATTCAGCGCTTCAAAATTGTAGAAATCAGATTCGATTTCGGGGCCGTCGGCCACTTCGAAACCCAGTGAGGAAAACAGTGTCTCGATGCGCTGTTGCACCAGCGTCACCGGATGCAATCCACCCGTACCCAGACCACGGCCGGGCAAGGTGATGTCGAGCGCCTCAGCGGCAAGCTGCGCGGCCAACTTTTCAGCCGCCAGCGCTTCGCGGCGGGTATTGAGCGCGGCTTCAAAAGCCTGCTTGGCCTGATTGACCGTCGCGCCAAAGGTTTTCTTTTCTTCAGGAGGGAGCGTTGCCAGCTGCTTGAGCAGCGCGGAGATTTCGCCCTGCTTGCCCACATATTGGGCTTTCACGTTTTCCAGCGCATTCGCATCGCTGGTGGCGGCCAGCTCGGCCAGACCTTTTTGCAGAATTGATTCGACGTTATCAGCCATCTTGCAACACTCTCTGGGGAAACAGGCTTGAGGCGCGGAACACGCTTCAAGAAAAAAGGGAGGCCGAAGCCCCCCTTTCAACGGCAGTACCGATCAGGCGGCGAGGTTCGCCTTGGCCAGCTCAACAAACTTGGCAAAAGCCGGTTTGTCGAACACAGCCATGTCAGCCAGAACCTTGCGGTCTACTTCAACGCCAGCCTTCTTCAGGCCGTTCATGAAGCGGCTGTACACCATACCGCACTCGCGAGCTGCCGCGTTGATACGGGCAATCCACAGTTGACGGAATTGGCGCTTTTTCTGACGACGGTCGCGGTAGGCGTATTGGCCTGCCTTCATCACCGCTTGCTTGGCAATGCGGTAGACGTTTTTACGACGGCCGCGATAACCCTTGGCCAGTTTCAGTACTTTTTTATGACGGGCACGAGCCGTTACACCACGTTTAACGCGAGGCATGGTTCTTCTCCTTTAGTTATGCGTAGGGCAACATGGCGCGAACGTGACCCATGTCACAGGCGGTCACTTGTTGGGTGCCGCGCAGTTGGCGCTTGTTCTTGGTGGTTTTCTTGGTCAGGATGTGGCGCTTGAACGCTTTCGCGCGCTTGATGCCACCGCTGCCTTGAACCTTGAAGCGCTTTGCAGCGCCGCTCTTGGTCTTCATCTTGGGCATGGGAATGCTCCTAAATGCTGTTAGATTCAGCGACAGGCGCTCCGAAGAGTCTTAAAGCCCGCCACCTCGCTTTTATTGCCGCTGCCGGCATTCCTTGCGGTCTGCCTTGCCGGACGCAGCAGCATGTCCGGTCCACCTTGCGATCTAATTTAAAATCAGATCGCTTTTTTCTTGGGCGCCAACATCATGATCATCTGGCGACCTTCCAGCTTCGGGAATTGCTCCACGATAGCGATCTCGACCAGATCAGCCTCAATCCGCTTCAACTGAGCCATGCCGATTTCCTGGTGAGCCATTTCACGACCACGGTAACGCAGGGTAATCTTGGCCTTGTCACCATCTTCAAGGAAGCGGATGACGTTGCGCAGTTTGACCTGGTAATCGTTTTCGTCAGTCCCCGGACGGAACTTGACTTCCTTGATCTGGATCTGCTTTTGCTTCTGCTTGGCAGCATGAAGCTTTTTGGAGTTCTGATATTTGAACTTGCCGTAGTCCATCAAACGGCAGACCGGCGGTTGCGCATTGGGCGCAATTTCCACCAGATCAAGCTCAGCCTCTTCAGCCTGACGCAATGCATCGTAAAGGCTCACAATACCAAGCTGTTCGCCTTCATCACCCTGTAATCGAATTTCGCGCGCGGTAATTTCACCATTAATCCGCGGCTCTTTTTCTTGAGCAGCTATCGCCGTTCTCCAAATCAAGTCAAAACAAAAACCGTGCGGCTGGCGCGATTCAACCCGGAATCAACTCGCTGCGCAGACGTTCGATCAACGCTGCCACCGTCATCTGACCCAGATCTTCACCGCTGCGGCTACGCACGGCCACCAAGCCTGCTTCTTTTTCCTTGTCGCCCACAATGAGCTGGTACGGCAAGCGAAGTAAACTGTTGTCGCGGATTTTACGGGTAATCTTCTCGTTTCTCAAGTCGGCTTCTGCACGAAGGCCTACATCCCGTAATTGCGCGACCACTTCTTGCGCATAATCGTGCTGGTGTTCAGAGATATTCATCACCACCATCTGGGTTGGCGCGAGCCAAGCCGGGAAGGCGCCAGCATAGTGCTCGATCAGAATACCAATGAAGCGCTCCATTGAACCGAGCACCGCACGATGCAGCATCACCGGATGAACGCGCGTGCTGTTTTCGTCGATATATTCAGCGCCCAAGCGCACCGGCAAGTTGAAATCCAACTGCAAAGTGCCGCACTGCCAGACCCGACCCAGGCAATCCTTGAGCGAGAATTCAATCTTCGGGCCATAAAAAGCACCCTCGCCCGGCTGCAAGTCATACGCCAGCCCCTTGGCATCGAGCGCAGCCGCCAATGCCGCCTCAGCACGATCCCATTGCTCATCCGAACCCACCCGCCTTTCCGGGCGAGTCGAGAGCTTGACAATAACGTTGTCAAAACCGAAAGCCTGGTAAACCTTTTGCAGTAGCTCGATAAAGGCCGCCGACTCGCTCTGCACCTGACTTTCCATACAGAAGATGTGCGCATCATCTTGCGTAAAGCCACGCACGCGCATCATGCCGTGCAGACTGCCGGACGGCTCGTTGCGATGGCAAGAGCCGAATTCGGCATAGCGCAGCGGCAGATCGCGGTACGAGCGCAGATTGCTGTTGAACACTTGGATATGACCCGGGCAGTTCATCGGCTTGACCGCGTAATCGCGTTTTTCCGATTGCGTGGTAAACATCAGCTCGTGATAGTTTTCCCAGTGGCCAGATTTCTCCCACAGCGCGCGATCCATCACCTGCGGGGTGCGGATTTCTTGATAGCCATGCACAGTCAGCACGCGGCGCACATATTGCTCAATCGACTGCCACAAACTCCAACCCTTCGGGTGCCAGAAAATCATGCCCGGCGCTTCGTCCTGCATATGGAAGAGATCCAGCTGCTTGCCCAGCTTGCGGTGATCGCGCTTTTCAGCTTCTTCCAGCATGTGCAGGTATTGGTCGAGGTCTTCCTTCTTGGCCCAGGCCGTGCCATACACGCGCTGCAGCATTTCGTTCTTGCTGTCGCCGCGCCAGTACGCGCCCGCCACCTTCATCAGCTTGAAGACCTTGAGCTTGCCGGTCGACGGCACGTGCGGGCCACGGCACAGGTCCGTGAAATCGCCCTGGTTGTACAGCGAGAGCACCTGATCGGCCGGAATCGACTCGATGATTTCCGCTTTGTACGCTTCGCCAATTGACTTGAAGTAGGCCACAGCCTCGTCGCGCGACATTTCACTGCGCTGAATCTGGATATCCGCCTTGGCCAGTTCCGCCATCTTCTTTTCAATCGCCACCAGATCTTCCGGCGTAAACGGGCGCTTGTACGAGAAGTCGTAATAGAAGCCATTGTCGATCGCTGGGCCAATGGTCACTTGCGCATCCGGAAACAGCGTCTTCACCGCCTGCGCCAACAAGTGCGCAGTGGAATGGCGAATCACATCCACGCCTTCAGCGTCGCGATCAGTGATGATGGCCAATTGCACATCGCGATCGATCAGGTAGCTGGTATCGACCGGCTGACCATCCACCTTGCCAGCCAGCGCAGCGCGCGCCAAACCAGCACCGATGCTGGCGGCAACTTGCGCCACCGTTAACGGCGCATCAAAGGAACGTTGGGAACCATCGGGAAGCGTTACGACTGGCATATCCGTCACCTGCAATCAGCGTCAAATTGGCAAAAAAAAAGTGCGGGCTAAGCCGCACTTTTATCAATCAGGTTCAATGCACGACTTGCCGTCAGTTTTTTGCGGAAGTCGTGGTAGTTCGAAACATGAACCTGATCCTTTGTATTCGTTGGTAGGCACGATTGGACTCGAACCAACGACCCCCACCATGTCAAGGTGGTGCTCTAACCAGCTGAGCTACGTGCCTAACGAGAGGTGCGCATATTAAAAGCTAAGAACCCTGAGCGCAAGCTTTTTTTCAAAACATTTGCAAAAACTAGCCCGCAGATTCACGCACAGGCACACGCCGCCACTGCAAATCCGCCAGCGCGGCATATAGCGGCCTGGAAAACACTCTGGAAATCAGCGAGGCAATCATCGCCACCGCCATCAGGCTGATCACCATTTCATGGCCGTCGATCATTTCCATCACAATGATGAAGGCCGTCAGCGGCGATTGCGTTACCGCAGCCAGAAAAGCCGCCATGCACAGCGCATGAATCGACAAAGGGCTGACCGAATCGAACAGCATGCGCAAATCAGCGCCTATCCCCGTCCCGATCGCCAGGCAAGGCGCGAAGATCCCGCCCGGAATGCCGCTCAGGAAGGTCAGCACCGTGGCGGCAAACTTCACCGGCGCGTAATACCAAGCCATGTTTACCGTACCGCCCAAGGCATCCTGCGTCGGCAAATACCCCGAACCGTGGGCAGCGCCCTGGCTCACCAAACCCAGCAGCGCTACCGCAAGCCCGCACAACGCAG
>CAXYUI010000136.1:0-5448 GCA_964291975.1 uncultured Formivibrio sp.
CTGGTAAAAGAGCTGATCCAGCCCGCCCTGACGGTGCGACCACCAATGCATCAGCGCAAATGTGGCAAGGCAACTGCCCAGATACAGCAGCGCAGCGTGCGAAAGCCGCAGTCGCCGCTCCGTGAGCCATGCGCCAAGGAAAAGATAACCTGCGTATTGCGGAATAAAGCTGATTTCCAGCACCGTCGTTTTGCCGATCACGGGCAGGATGACCGGCAAGAGGCACGCGCCGGCAAACCAGCAGACAAGCAGATAGCCCTGTAACTGGGCTGAGGCATGGCGGTAAATCACGCGTAAAAGCGGCAGCGCGAGATAAAGACCGATCAGCGCGTAGAGATACCAGAGGTGGTAAAACACCGGCCCGCCCAAGAGGCGAATCGGCGACCACGATAGCGGCGCGCCTTCGATGTAAATCCGCCAGGCGATAAAGAAGTAAGACCAGAACAAGAGCGGCGGGCCGATGCGGGCAAAGCGTTTGATGAAAAAGTCGCGCAAAGACTCATCGCGTCTGAGCAGCAAAGCGCCCGTCAGCATGAAAAACAGCGGTACGCAGGCGCGCACCGCTGAATCGAAGGCATTGCACAGCGCCCAGTACGGGTTCCATTCCTGCAGGCCGAGCGCCGCGACATGCAAGAGCACCACCGCGAACGCCGCGACCACGCGGAAGAAGTGCGAGGCGAGGCTGGACATCGCTCAGTTGTAACCGTTCGGATTGCCGCTTTGCCAGCGCCAGCCGTCCGCGCACATGTCTTCCAGATTTTTTTCCGCCTGCCAGCCCAGCACGGCCAGCGCATTGGCCGGATCGGCGTAACAGGCCGCGATGTCGCCCGGGCGGCGCTCGACGATCTGGTAAGGGATCGGCTTGCCTGCGGCTTTTTCAAAGGCGCGCACCATGTCGAGCACCGAATAACCCTGCCCCGTGCCGAGGTTCACGGTCACAAGGCCCGGATTACCGGCGAGCTTTTGCAGCGCCTTGACGTGCCCCTTGGCGAGATCGACGACATGGATGTAGTCGCGCACGCCTGTGCCGTCCGGCGTCGGGTAATCGTTGCCGAAAACCGAGAGCTTTTCGCGCTTGCCCACCGCCACCTGGGCTACGAAGGGCATCAGATTGTTCGGAATGCCCTGCGGGTCTTCGCCAATCAGGCCTGATTCGTGCGCGCCGACCGGATTGAAGTAGCGCAAGAGCGCCAGATCCCAAGACGCGTCCGACTTGTAAAGATCGCGCAGGATGTCTTCGATCATCAGCTTGGAGCGGCCATAGGGGTTGGTGGCCGAAAGCGGGAAGTCTTCACGGATCGGCACGGCATGCGGATCGCCATAAACGGTGGCCGAGGACGAGAACACCAGTTGCTTCACCTTGGCCGCCGCCATCGCTTCAAGCAGGTTCACCGTGCCGGAAACGTTGTTGTCGTAGTACATCAAGGGCTTGGCGACCGATTCGCCAACGGCTTTGAGACCAGCAAAATGCACCACCGCCGTGAATGGCCACTTGGCGAATACGGCGTCGAGCGCAGCGCGGTCGCGGATGTCGGCTTCGACAAAAGGCACGGGCGCGCCAGTGATGGTTTCCAGACGCTTGAGGACTTCAGGCTTGGCGTTGTAGAAATTGTCCAGAATCACCGGCTTGAAGCCGGCTTTGACGAGCTCGATATAGGTGTGCGAACCGATATAGCCCGCGCCGCCGGTCAACAGAATATGCATTGCAACACTCCCAGATCAGGCCGCGAAGCAGCCAGTTGAATCCCGCCCTCTCCCCTGCCCTCTCCCATCCGGGGGAGAGGGGGCACTTCCCGGGAAAACGGTCAGCTTTTTTCTTTTTTCCACACGGCGACAAACGCGCCGGTAAACAGCAAGAGGCTAGGCATCGCCACCACCAGCCAGCCCGGCAGGTTATACAGGTCGCCCAAAAAACCCATGATGCGGTTCAGGAACCAGTAACCCAGACCCAGCACGATGCCAGTGAAAATCTTGATGCCCACCCCGCCGCTGCGACGCGAACCCAGCGCGAACGGCAGCGCGATCACCATCATCGCCACACAGGTAAACGGCGAGAAATACTTGCTCCAGCGCGCCAGCACATAGCGCTGCGCATCCTGCTTGTTGCTTTCCAGATGCTCGATATAACGGTTCAGCGCGGCAATCGACATTTCGTCGGGCTTGATCATCAGCACAGCAAGCATGTCCGGGTTCAGTTTGGACAGCCACAGCATCTCGGCCTTTTTTTCGACCAGCACGCGGCGCACGCCGTTGTCCTGCATTTGCGTTTCGGTCACGCCTTCCAGCATCCAGCCGCCAGCCACCGAATAGGCGCCACGCTCGCTGTCGATGATGCGCTCAAGCCGCATATCGGGCTTGAATTCGTAAACGCGGATTTTCTGGATCGAGAGATCGGGCAGCATCGCGCCGACATTGATCACCTGCCGGCCATCCTTGATCCAGACGCCCGACTGGAAATCGCCGATCAAGAGCGCGCTTTTGGCCTTGGCGATATGGCGGCTCGCCGCCTTGGACGCCACCGGCGCGAGGTATTCGCCAACAAAAAAGGTCAGCGCGGTAAAGATCAGGCCAATGCTCACCAGCCAGAGCAAAAGCTTGCGCAGCGAAACGCCGGCCGTACGCATCACGGTGAGTTCGGAATGATCGGCCAAGGTCGCCAGAGCCAGAATGCCGCCGATCAACACCGCCAGCGGCAGCAATTCATAGATATGGCCGGGCGTGCTCAGGCCAACATAAATGACCGCGTCAGGAAAGGTATAACCGCGCTTGCCGATGCGACCGATTTCGCGCAGCAGATCAAAGAAAGCAAACAGCGCCACCAGCGCGGCCAGCGCAAAAGCGGTCGCGGCGGCGACTTCAGTAAAGATGTAACGCGCAAGACGGTTCATTTAGCGCGGCTCCGCCACTTGAAAAGCCCCCAGACGCCGATAGCGACCGAGCCATGCAAGGGCCACATGCCCAGCCACAGCGGAATCTTGCCGAGCACAATCCAGGCCTGAAAGATATTGAGCAGGTTGAAGTAGAGAAAGGCCAAGGCGATGGCGATCAAAAGATTGAAGGTGCGCCCACCGCGCGGATTAAAGAAAGCCAGCGGAATGGCCGCGAGCGACAAGAGCAGCGCCGCAATCGGCATGGCGATGCGCCATTCAAACTCGCCGCGATGTTCGGGCGTGTTGCTTTTGATCAGAGCCAGCGTCGACATCGCCTGCGTGCCGGCGTTCACATTGCTGCGGCTTGGCAGGGTCAGGCGCAAGCGCGCGCTGGCAAATTCCATCGTGTCGTATTCGGCGGTTCCCGGCGTGCCTTCGTAGCTGCGGCCACCTTCCAGCCAGAGCCAGTTGTCGCCCAATTCATCGACATGCAAGCCGCCACGGCGCGCCACCACCACCGCGATGCGGCCGTCGTCGCGCTTCAACTGCACAAAGACATTGTTGCCTTGGCTGGTATCTGCCGAGAAATCCTCGATGAAATACACGCGCTTGGCGCCGCCCGATTCGCGGAAAACCCCCGGCGAAATCTGCGTCACTTGTTCGCGGCGCAGGGCGTTTTCGCGGTATTCCCGGCTTTTCTGCATCGCCCACGGCGAAACAAACAAGCCCAGCACAGTAATCACCACCACCACCGGAATTGCAAAACGCAGGATCGGCGCAATAAAGCTATGGATGGACTGGCCGCTGGCGAACCAGATCACCATTTCCGAATCGCGCCACAGCCGCGTCATCACCGTGAGCACGCTGATAAACAGCATCAGGGTAAACAGGGTGGGCAGGTAGCGGATCGCGGCAAAGCCCATCATCGCCCAGACCGAAGACGAGGCCAGCGCGCCCATCGACGCCTGCCCGAGCAAGCGCACGATCTGCGAGGACAGGATGATGAGCAGCAGGACGACAAACAGCCCCATGGCGACCCAGGTCAGTTCGAGGAGCAGGCTTCTACGAAAAATCATCGGTTTTGACTTGCACCGGGGGCTGCGAAATAATCGGGAATCCTTCCGGAAAGACACACGGAAGCGGCCATTGAAGACCCCGGCATCGCACACCAACCGGGCAACAATACACAGGAGTCAGCCGTGGAATTTACCATAAAACAGATTAGCCCCGTCGCCGAAACCGCCGACTGCATTGTGCTGCCGGTACTGGGCGATACGCTCGCTCCGGTCGGCCACGAATTCGACACCACCTGCAACGGCCTCTTTTCGCGCCTGATCGCTGCGGGCGACCTCGCCGCCAAAGCAGGCAGCACCTTGAGCGTGCCGCTCGCCATTGAAGCCGGCCCGAAAAAAGCGCTGCTGGTTCAGTTCGGCCCTGAGGCCAAGATCAAACAAATCCGCGAAGGCCTGCGCGCCGCCGCCAAAGCCCTTGTGGCTGGCAATGCAGTGAGCGCCACCGTCTTTATTGATCTGGGCATCAAGAAGACTGAAACCGAAACCATCGCCCATGAAGCGGCACTGGCGCTGGTCACCGAGTCTTACCGTTTTGATCGCTTCAAGAGCAAGCCTGAACCCGCCGCCAAGCTGCAAGCCGTGGCATTGGCTGTGGCCAAAAAGAGTGAAATCGACAAGGCCGAAGCCGGACTCGCACGCGGGCTCGCCATCGGCCACGGCATCGAGACCACCAAGGACTTGGCCAACCTGCCTGGCAATGTGTGCACACCCAGCTATCTGGCCACCGTCGCCAGCAGCATGGCGCAAGAGTTCAAATTCAAGTGCCAAATTATCGAACGCGCCGAGATGGAAGCGCTCGGCATGGGCGCTTTCCTTGCGGTCGCCAAAGGCAGCACCGAAGCGCCCAAACTCATCGTGCTCGAATACAAAGGCGCCAAGGGCAAGCCGACGGTGCTGGTCGGCAAGGGCATCACTTTTGATTCCGGCGGCATTTCGCTCAAGCCCGGCGAAGCCATGGATGAAATGAAATACGACATGTCGGGTGCAGCCAGCGTGCTGGGCGTCTTCCGCGCGGTGGCCGAACAAAAACTCCCAGTCCACCTCGTCGGCATCATCCCGACCTGCGAAAACATGCCAGCGGGCAACGCGGTCAAGCCGGGCGACATTGTGACCTCGATGAGCGGCCAGACCATTGAAGTACTCAACACCGACGCCGAAGGCCGTCTGATCCTGTGCGACGCGCTGACTTACGCCGCGCGCTTCGAACCCGACGCCGTGATCGACATCGCCACGCTGACCGGCGCTTGCGTGATTGCGCTGGGCCATGTCACGACCGGCCTCTTGGCCAACGACGACGAGCTCGCCGACGAGCTGCTCGCTGCCGCCGACAAGTCGGGCGACCTGACCTGGCGTCTGCCGCTGTTCGAGGAATACCAGGAACAACTCAAGTCGAACTTTGCCGACATGGGCAATATCGGCGGGCGGGCGGCCGGCGCGGACCCCGCTGCCTGCCTCCCGGCGCGCCTCCCGCAGGACTACCAGACGGCGGCGCCGGGGATCCCCGG
>CAXYUI010000137.1:0-5417 GCA_964291975.1 uncultured Formivibrio sp.
TGCATGGTCCGCGCAGCCTGGGCGGCTTTGGGACGGGGATGTCGGATGGTTTGCACGATTAGGCGGCACAGCGCCGGCAGAGAGATGGAGTTTTATGAATTTAGTCATTTAAAAACAAAATCTTGTTGGTTTGTGGGCATGGTGCTTGCTTAACGCTCGCTTTGCACCAAATTGACGGAGTGGTTTGTGGAACAACTGAAATTTGCCAGTGATACGCTCTTTATTTTGTTGGGCGCGATCATGATTCTGGCCATGCATGCAGGTTTTGCGTTTTTGGAACTGGGTACGGTGCGTAAGAAAAGTCAGGTCAATGCGTTGGTGAAAATCCTGACCGATTTTGCCGTATCGGCGCTGGCTTACTTTTTCATTGGGTACGGCATTGCCTACGGCGTGCATTTTTTTGGATCAGCGCAGACGCTGGCGCAAAACAATGGGTATGCGCTGGTCAAGTTCTTCTTTTTGCTGACTTTTGCTGCAGCGATTCCGGCCATCGTCTCGGGCGGCATTGCTGAGCGCGCCAAATTCCATCCGCAATCGGCCGCCACTTTCCTCTTGGTGGGTCTGGTCTACCCCTTCTTTGAAGGCATGATCTGGAACAACAACTTTGGCGTGCAAGATTGGTTCAAATCGGCGCTCGGCGCCAACTTCCACGATTTTGCCGGCTCGGTGGTGGTGCATGCTGTTGGCGGGTGGATTGGCTTAGCGGCTGTTGTGCTCTTGGGGGCGCGTCGAGGACGCTATGGCAAAGAAGGGCAAGTGGCTGCGCATCCGCCATCCTCCATTCCTTTCCTGGCGCTGGGCGCCTGGATTTTGATCGTGGGTTGGTTTGGTTTTAATGTGATGAGCGCGCAAAAGCTGGAAGGTATTTCTGGCTTGGTGGCGATGAACTCCTTGATGGCGATGGCCGGCGGCACGCTGATCGCGATGAAATTGGGCAAGAACGATCCAGGCTTTATCCATAACGGCCCGCTGGCCGGCTTGGTGGCCGTTTGCGCAGGCTCGGACATCATGCACCCTTTGGGCGCGCTGATCGTGGGGAGTGTCGCTGGCGCCTTGTTTGTCTGGATGTTTACGGTGACGCAAAACAAATGGAAGATCGACGATGTCCTTGGTGTGTGGCCACTGCACGGGCTTTGTGGCGCCTGGGGGGGCATTGCTGCCGGGATTTTTGGGCAATCGGCATTGGGCGGGCTGGGTGGCGTAACGTTGGCTGCACAGATCGTGGGCACCTTGTTGGGCATTGCGATTGCTTTTGCCGGTGGTTATCTCGTGTATGGCCTACTCAAGCGCACCGTCGGCATTCGACTCGATGAAGAAGAAGAATTCAACGGCGCGGACTTGTCTATCCACAAAATCACCGCAACGCCAGAACGGGAAACTAGATGGTAAGTTGTTGTGATAAATAGAATTAAAGTCTGTCTGGCTGAATCAAGGTCTGTCGGAGATTTCAAGCCGACGCCCCATCGACACTCTTTACCCCCAATAAAACCGGGGCATGATGGCATTTCAGTCCGACCGACTTTATTTCTAAAGATCATTGGTCGTTACGGTAAAGAGTGACGGTTTTAGTGGCCATTTCGGACCGGTTTTGCGACCACTGAGACCAGAATCCAGAATGACAAGCGAAGCACCAAGGCGGCAGCAGTGCGCATTTCATAGGCACCTCCCGACATGACATGCGCCATGAAAGCGATGGCTACGCATCCGGTTGCCAGAGCCAGTCCGATGGCGCCACCAACACCCCACGACCATTGGCGCCAGAGCGCCGCGCCCACCAGCACATAGGCAAAGCCGGCGATAAAGTTGAACCACAACACGAAGCCCACAGCATTGCCGACGGCAGCTTGGGCCGCCGCGTCGCCAAACAGGGCGCGGCCGCCGGAAAAGACGGTGATCACGCCGAAAATAATCGCAGCGATGCTGAGGGCTTTAAGCAGACGAGTTTTCATGATTTTTCTCTCCGGGCAAACGGCCTTCACCCGCCGCTTCGTGGGTTTCTCCATCGCGGATGTGGTAAATCCGCTTGAAGGTGGGAATGATTTTTTCGTCGTGGGTGACCACGATGATGGCGGTGTCGAACTGGCGCGCCATCTGGTTGAGGATCTGGATGACGGCCAGTGCCCGTTCGCTGTCGAGTGGCGCTGTGGGCTCGTCGGCCAGGATGACGGGTGGGCGATTGATCAAGGCGCGGGCTATCGCGACCCGCTGCTGTTCGCCGCCCGAGAGCTGTGCGGGCATGGCTTTGGCGCGGTGTGCCACGTCCAGCGCGGCGAGCAGTTCGATGGCGCGAGCGCGCGCTTCGCTGTTCGGGCAGCCCGCCAGCATCGGCAGGAGGGCAACGTTGTCGGTCACGTCCAGAAACGGGATCAGGTAGGGCGCCTGAAAAACGAAACCGATCTTGTCGCGCCGCAGGGCGCGCAGATCCCGGATCTTCCAGCCGTTCTCATAGATCACCTGCGACCCCAGACTCATGCGCCCGGCGCTGGGTTCGATCACCGCGCCTAGGCATTTGAGCAGCGTACTTTTACCCGATCCGGACGGGCCGATCAGGCCGACCACTTCGCCGGGCGCTACCTGCATTGTGACGCCGCGCAGTGCGTCCACCGCCGTGTCGCCCTTGCCGTAACGCTTGCGCAGGCCTTCGATGTGAATGCCGCGCTGGCTGTTCATGTTATCCACCGATGGCCTCCGCCGGATCGACCTTGAGCGCGGCGCGAATCGCCATCACGCTGGCCAAGGTGCAGATCAGCATGACGGCGGCAAAGCCGCTGAGTGCGTCGCCGGTTTCCAGCAACACATATTTCGGAAACGCCGGTGCCCATAAAGTTGCCGCAATCTTGCCGACCACAAAGCCGATCACGCCGAGCGCCAGCGCCTGCTGCAAAATCATCGTGGCGATAGTGCGGTTGCGCGTGCCGATGAGTTTGAGCACAGCGATCTCACGAATCTTGCCGAGGGTGAGCGTGTAGATGATGAAGGCGACGATGGCGGCACTGACAATCGCCAGGATCGCCAGAAACATGCCGATCTGTTTGGCGGCGGTGGCGATCAGTTTGTCGATCAGGATGGTTTGCATCTGCGCGCGGGTATACACGCTCAGCCGCTTCCAGCGCCGGATCGGCTCGGCCACGCTTTCCGGATCGACCCCGGCCTCGACCTGCACCAGCACCGCATTGACAAAGGGATTATTGTTTTGCGATGCAATCACGGCGTTCAGTACGCCAGGCGAGGCAGGCGAATTGAAGGCCGGGTTCTGCGCAGTGCGGGCGCGCTGGCGCACGATGGCGTCGTTATCTTTCAGGAACTGGGCGGTTTGCGCATCCTTGAGTGGGATGAACACCATCGGGTCGCCACCCGAGGACACCATGCGCCGCGTCAGCCCGACCACGGTGTATTCATTGCGCCGGATCTGGATGCGATCGCCCAGCGCAAAGCCGGTGGCGATGTCGGCAACGGCTTCGTAATGGCTGCGGGTGATATGCCGCCCAGCCAGCAGATAACCCGGTTGGCCAGGATGGCCCGGCCCATCCGGCGAGATGCCGACGATCATCGCGCGCACCTCGCGCGAACTCGCCCCGGTGAGTTGACGCACTTGCATGTTCAGATAGGTGACGTTGGCCGCGCGCGCCACGCCTTGCATGCCCAGCAGGCTACGCCAGGTATCGTCATACAGGCTCGAGGCCTCGGCATAGGGGCCGAGCGTGTCTTGCTGCACCACCCACAAATCAGCGCCGCTGTTATCGAGCAGCACCTTGGCATCATCCACCATGCCGCGATACACGCCGGCCATGGTCAGCGTTGCGCCAATCAGCAAGCCCAGACCGATGCCCGTAAACACGAATTTGCCCCAGGCATGCAGGATGTCGCGCCCGGCGAGGCTAATCATGGCGCGCTGCCCACGATGCGCTCGACGATCTTGATCCGGCTCTGTGCGCTCAGGGCTTTCTGGCTGTACACCACCACATGCTCGCCGCCTTGCAGGCCATCGACGATCTGCACACGGCCTTCAAGATCCGCCGCGCCCAGCTTGACGGGCGCAAAGCGCAGGCGCTCGCCCTCCAGCAGCCACACGCCCAACTGCCCGCCCACGCGCTGCACGCTGGCATTGCTCACCACGGGCAGTTCGGGCAGCGCAGGCAGCATGAGCGTCACCTCAGCCAGTTCGCCAATTGCGGGAGGCGTGGCGGGCATGGGGGTGAAAGCGACCTTGGCCAGCAGCTCTTCGGTCACCGGATCGGCGTGCGGCTCGATGTGCAGCACACGCCCCGGCAAGGGCGCGCCCGCCTGCGCGCGCAGGGCGATTTGCGCGGGCAAACTTGCCTGCAAACCCTTGGCGCGCAGTTGATCGAAGCGCACCTTGATCCACAGGCTGCCCGGCTCGACGATTTCGATTACGGCCTGACCTGCCACCACCGTGCTGCCGGGGTCGGCGTCGCGCCGCGTCACCAATCCATTAATTGGCGACACCAGCCGCAGACTGGCGCGTTGGCGACTCAAGCCTTCCCGCTCGGCGCGCAAGCGCGCCAGTTCCTGACGTGCGGCCGCCAGATTGGCTTGCGCTGCGGCCAGCGCCGCTTGCGCGACGCGCGCATCCTGACGCTTGGCTTCGACACCGTCTTCGCTGACATTGCGCGCCGCCCACAGTTGCTCGTAGCGACGCGCCTGATTTTCGGTAAAGGTTTTGCGCGCGCCGACTTCCTGAATCTGCGCTTCAACCGTCAGCACATTGGCCTCGGCACGTTTGACGGCGGCGTCTTGTGCGCCGAGTTTGTCATCGAGATCAATCGGCTCCATCTCGCCCAGTAATTGCCCGGCCTTGACCCGATCACCCGTATTCACCTCGACGCGCTTGAGGCGTGCCGCAAAGGTCGGCCCGATCTTGTGCGTGCTGCGCGCCTCGACCGTGCCGATGCCGAACAGGGCAGGGGTGATCGACACGCGCTCGACGCGAGCCACCGTGACCGGCACCGGCGCGAGCGGCCCCGCCCGTAGCGCCGCATAGGCAAACAGTGCCAGTAGCGGCAGCAATACCGCGGCCAGCGTCAGCCGCCGAGTGTGGGTGCGCAGAAAGTTTTTCATGAAGTGCCTCGCAAACTGCGCTGATAAAGGGCAAAAACGCCGGGCGCCTGCTTGCGGATTTGCCCAATGTCGCCCGAGAGCATGGCGTGCATCACCAGCCCCTGAATCGTGCCGATGAACAGCAGCGCCGCGGCTTGGGTGTCTAGGTCCGGCGCCATCTCGCCCAGCGTCTTGCCTTGCTCGATGCGCTGGGCGAGCCGCTCGGCGTAGCGTTCGATCAAAGTCTGTGCCACGCGCTTGGCCGGCGTCGATTCGGCGCGCTGCAATTCGCCAAACATCATGCGCGGCACCCCGGGGTGCGCGACGATGAATTCGACATGGCTCAAAAACATCGCCTG
>CAXYUI010000138.1:0-5384 GCA_964291975.1 uncultured Formivibrio sp.
TTATATCTGGCGGCTGATTGGCGGGCATCTGGCGGGTCGCTGTCGTCATGGATTTCTGCTGAATGACCATACTGGGCAGCGTTATTCTTGCCGGAGGTCGATCATGGAGTGGATGGAAATGGAGGGTGCAAATGTTAAGCAACTACGCGAAGCGCGGGCTTGGTCGCAAGAGCAACTGGCCGCGCATTCCGGACTGAGTTTACGCACGATTCAACGTGTCGAGGCAGAAGGGCGGGCATCCAAAGATACGCAACAAGCGCTCGCGGCGGTGTTCGAGATGGATGTGGCGACCCTGAATGCCGGAACGGCACTCAAGACGGGTTATCTGAG
Source organism: uncultured Formivibrio sp. (assembly GCA_964291975.1). Classification (GTDB taxonomy): domain Bacteria; phylum Pseudomonadota; class Gammaproteobacteria; order Burkholderiales; family Chitinibacteraceae; genus CAXYUI01. Next base: position 331 of record CAXYUI010000138.1, read on the forward strand.
CGAGCTGCAATATCGCTTTTTGCGACTGTCGCTGATCGTAGCGGTGCTGGTTGGTGTTGATCTGTTGCAAGGTGGCGGCGTGAGCTGGTCACGCTGGGTGGTCGCTGGCGCGGTGCTGGTGACTGGATTGCGCTGGCTTAAGGCCAGTGTGGTGCGCAAGGATGCGCCGCGCTGAAAGAATGAAAAAAGGGCGGAAAATCCGCCCTTTGGTTTGTGCTGCTGCTGGGTTATTCCAGACCGCGACTGGCCAGATAGTCTTCGTAGCCGCCGACGTAGTACTCGTAAGTGCCATCGCCATTGAGTTCGAGCACTTGCGTGGCCAAGGAGCTGACGAACTGACGGTCATGCGAGACGAAAATCAGCGTGCCTTTGAAGAGTTCCGGCGCCAAGTTCAAGGATTCAATTGATTCCATGTCCATGTGGTTGGTCGGCTCGTCCATGATCAGCACGTTCGGCTGTTGCAGGATCAGCTTGCCGTACAGCATGCGACCCTTTTCACCACCAGACAGCACCTTGACCGACTTCTTCACATCGTCGCCCGAGAACAGCAAACGACCGAGAATGCCGCGAATCACCTGATCGTCATCACCCGGACGACTCCACTGCTTGACCCAATCAAACAGCGTCATGTCCTCAGAAAAATCTTCTTCGTGATCCTGCGCGAAATAGCCGATCTCGGCTTTTTCCGCCCATTTCACAAAGCCTGCATCCGGCTTTACTTCACCGACGAGCAGCTTCATCAGCGTGGATTTACCCGCGCCGTTACCGCCGATCACGGCGATTTTCTGGTTGGCTTCCAGAATCACGTTCAGGCTTTGCAAGAGTGGCTTGTCATAGGATTTGGACAGATTGCTCAGCTCAAACGCTTGACGGTGCAGTTTGATCTTCTCGTCGTAATCGAAACGGATGTAAGGGTTCTGGCGCGAAGACGGCTTCACTTCGACCATGTTTTCCTTGATCTTGTCGGCGAGCTTTAAGCGCGAAGTCGCTTGGCGCGATTTGGACTTGTTGGCGGCAAAACGCTGGGCAAAAGCATGCAGTTCAGCAACTTTTTCCTTGGCGCGCGAATTGTCGTTCAACAGGCGCTCGCGCGCTTGCGTGGAAGCGAGCATGTAGTCGTCGTAATTGCCCGGATACACCTGGATCTTGCCGTAGTCGACGTCGGCAATGTGCGTGCAGACCTGGTTCAGGAAGTGACGATCGTGCGAGATGATAATCATGGTGGAATTGCGCTCGTTGAGCGAATTTTCCAGCCAGCGAATCGTGTTGATGTCCAAGTTGTTGGTTGGCTCGTCCAGCAGCAGCACATCCGGATCGGAAAAGAGGGCCTGTGCCAGCAGCACACGCAACTTCCAGCCCGGCCCCACTTCGCTCATCCGGCCGGTATGTTGTTCGATCGGAATACCTACGCCGAGCAGCAGGGCGCCGGCGCGCGCTTCGGCGGTGTAGCCGTCGTACTCGGCAACCTTGCCTTCGAGTTCGGCGGCGCGCATGTAATCGTCCTCCGACGCCTCGGGATTGGCGTAGATCGCGTCGCGTTCGTGGATCGCATCCCAGAGTTCGCCGTGGCCTTGCAGCACCACATCGATCACGCGCTGGTCTTCATAGCCAAACTGATCTTGCTTGAGCTTACCCAGGCGCACGCCTGGGTCGAGGCTGACATTGCCGGCGGTGGGTTCGAGATCGCCGCCCAAAATTTTCATGAAAGTGGATTTACCGCAGCCGTTGGCGCCAATCAAACCGTAGCGGTTGCCATCGCCAAACTTAACCGAAACCTTTTCAAACAAAGGTTTGGCACCAAACTGCATCGTGATACTGGAAGCACTGATCATGGTCTTTTCTTTGACCCTTTATGAGCCGGAATATGAAAAAATAACCGCTGATTTTACCACACAGACCGATCATGCACCGCCACGCCTCCAGAATTGCCGAAATCCAACCCTTTCATGTCATGCGCATCCTTGAAGAAGCCAAGCGGCTGGAAGCCTCAGGCCGCGATGTGATTCATCTCGAAGTGGGCGAGCCTGATTTCCCGACGCCACCTTTGATTATCGAAGCCGGCATCCGCGCGCTGTCTGAACGCAAGACTTTTTACACCGGCGCGGCAGGGTTACCGGAACTGCGCGAAGCGATTGCCGGTTTTTACCGTGACCGCTTCGGCGTGATGGTGAATCCGGCGCGGATCATCGTTACGCCCGGTGCGTCCGGCGCTTTACAGCTGATTTTGGCGTTATTGGTTGGAAAGAATGACGAATTGTTACTGACCGATCCGGGATATCCGTGCAATCGCCATTTGGTCAGCCTTTTTGAGGGGCGGGCGATCAATATCCCGGTGAGTGCCGAAAGTCGTTTTCAGCTCACGGCGGCGCAGCTTGCGGCGAACTGGTCAGAACAAACTGTCGGCGCGCTCGTCGCCAGCCCGGCCAATCCGACTGGAACCGTGCTTGAACCCAGCGAAATTGCAGAGTTGGCTGCGGTTTGTCGGCAGCGCGGCGGGGCACTCATCGTGGATGAAATCTATCAGGGCTTGGTGTACGAGCGGCTGCATGAAACTGCACTTGCGGTGGCCGATGATGTGTTTGTGGTGAACAGTTTTTCGAAGTTTTTCCAGATGACGGGTTGGCGGCTAGGCTGGCTTGTTGCGCCAGAGCAACACATTCCAGCGCTGGAAAAGCTCGCACAAAACCTGTTTTTGGCCGCAGCCACCCCAGCACAATATGCCGCTCTTGCCGCGTTTCATCCGCAGACCCTCGCTTTGTTGGAAACGCGGCGGCAAGTGCTCGATGAGCGCAGAAAATACTTGAGCGATTTATTGCAAGGGCTGGGTTTTGGTTTGCCTGCGCTGGCGCAAGGCGCATTTTATCTATGGGCGGATGCCGGCCGTCACACCGACGACGCAGCGGCGCTCGCACAACGTATCCTGCAGGAACAAGCGGTGGCCATTACACCTGGACTGGATTTTGGTCAATCCGGCGCCCGGCAATTCTTGCGCTTTGCCTATACGCAAGAGCTGTCCAGGCTTCAAGAAGGGGTCGACAGGATTGCGCGCGTGCTGGCTTGATTAGGATATTAGAAGTTGCTGATTTCTATAATAAAAATCAATTCTTACAATCTAGTTGACGATTGAAAGCTGACTCGCTTAATCTGTTTGGTAACAAAATTTTTTGCGGGGCATTCCATGTTTGATTTCAAAGGTCTGATCAGCGCCTTATTTGGCAGCAAGCACGAAGATGGCTTGTGCGATTTGCGCTCGGCCACGCAAATGATGATGGATTTACCCGAAAACCAGGTATTGGCGGCGCAGGCGGAAATCATCAAAGGGCTAAAGCAGCTCAATGCCAATGGCCGAATCCCCATTAAAGAGCGGTTTCGCACCATCGATTATCTGGATGGCAAAGCCCGTGATTTGCAGCGTCATTTGCTGGATATCCACCACGGCAAGGTGGTGGATATGGATGCGCCGCCCAAGCAGGTGCAGATGACCATCATTGCGTTCTGGGCGGAAATGGGCAACGCCTACCGGCAGGCGCTCAAGCATTATCAAAATGCCCCGCATCGCGGTATCGACGCTGAACAGGTGCAAATCTTTACGCTGCGCGGATTGATGTATTTTGCCGAGCAAGCCAAATGGTCGCATGTGCGCTACCTCAAAGTGGAGCCGGGCGTTTGGCGCAATCTCAACCGTTTTTATCTGTATGCCGAGCGGCAGGGGTTCGAGCAAAAGTTGTTGCGGGCGCATACCGATGTCGAACCGACCACGGTACAGCGTGAATATGGTCAGGTCTTGATGCTGGCGTTGTCTGCGCCCGATAAACTCCTGCCCAAACAGGTTGATCTGGTGGCCGATTGGCTGCGGCGTTGGTCTGATTGCATCGAAATCGGCAAAGAAATTCGTCCGCATCATCATCTGTTCGCGATTAACCTCGATACCGATTCCGCGCCGCGTCGTTTGCGCCGGGACATGCTGGGCGAACAATGGCGCTACGGTGCCAGTGCCAGATTGGTTTCCGCCGCGCGGGATGCGTTGGATCATCTGGCACAAGGCGCATCAGCCGTCGAACTCGGTTTGCCGGAAGCATCCAGCGATCCGGTCAATATCGACCTTTTGCGTCGCTTGATTCACCTGTGGTCGCGCGATATGCCGATACCCGTGCGCCGGCACGAACGGCGCATTGCCCGTAAATCGCTTGGTGTTGTGCGTGGCCTCGAAGCGGTCATTGAGCATCTGCGTCGCGCCAAAGGCGGGGACGAAGAGGCGCCTTTGCTGGAATGGACCTTGGAAAATGAAAGTGATTCCGGCTTTGGTGTGCAATGCCGCGCCCGAGGGCAGGAGCAACTCAAAGTAGGGGAAATCATTGGCGTGGTCAGCGAGCAGCGCCCCAACACCATGAGCATTGGCGTTATCCGCCGCATTGCCCGTCAATCCGATGGTGCGCTAGAAGCGGGTATTGAAACCTTATCGAGCACTCCGCTGGTGGTTGAACTCAGCGCACTCGATGCTCAGAATGGCATCCCGGTTCTGTATTCGCCTGATTCAAAAGGAGACGGGCGCGATCGTTTTCTGCTCGTTCCCGAAGGGGTCTATGCCGAAGCCGGAGAGTGCAAACTGGCCGCGCAAGGGCGCGCATATCGGATTCGACTCACCGGCGCGCGTGAACGCACCCCGCGCGTAGCCGTCACCGACTTTGCCGTAATCGGTAAATTGCCTTGCTGACTTGCTCGAAACCGCGCGCACCGCTAAGATGCGTGCCTTCGGAAGCGTGGCTGAGTGGTTTAAGGCAGCGGTCTTGAAAACCGTCGGGGATTTACGTCCCCCGTGAGTTCGAATCTCACCGCTTCCGCCAATTGCAAGAGAAAAGCCCTGATTATTCAGGGCTTTTCTCATTTGTGCTTTTGCGGGTATGCCAAGTGGGGCTGACTGGCATTGACCAAATTTGCACTATGGCGGATGGATCCAAGGAGGCGTTGCAAATGTTGAGCGAAAACTGGCTAGAAGAAATGCTGCTGAAAGATGATGTCGCGGAGGCGGTCATTCCTGAATTGCAACAACCCAC
>CAXYUI010000139.1:0-5379 GCA_964291975.1 uncultured Formivibrio sp.
GCGCCCAGCATGGCGCGCACGCCCGCTTCCTCAACCTGACCCGAACCGTAGGCGATGGCCTGATCGAGCAAGGAAAGCGCATCGCGCATCGAGCCGTTGGCGGCGTGGCCCAGAATGTTGAGCGCGCCCGCTTCGAACGGCACGGCTTCTTGCGTGAGTACATGGTTGAGATGGCCGGCGACCTGTTGCGGCGTCATCTGGCGCAGGCTGAACTGCAAGCAGCGGCTCAAAACCGTGATCGGCACTTTCTGCGGATCGGTCGTGGCGAGGATGAATTTCACATGGCCCGGCGGTTCTTCCAGCGTTTTCAGCATCGCGTTGAAGGCGCTCTTGGAGAGCATGTGCACTTCGTCGATGATGTAGACTTTGAACCGCCCGGCGGTCGGGGCATACTGGGCGTTGTCCAGCACTTCGCGGATGTTGTCGATGCCGGTGTTGGACGCCGCGTCGATTTCCAGCAGATCCACATAGCGCCCCGCATCAATCTGCGTGCAGGCCGAACAAACGCCGCAAGGTTCGGCGGTGATGCCGGTCTCGCAATTGAGCGCCTTGGCCATGATGCGGGCGATGGTGGTTTTACCCACCCCGCGCGTACCGGTCAGCAGATAGGCATGATGCAGCCGCTCGGTGGTGAAGGCATTGGCGATCGCACGGATCACATGCTCTTGTCCGACGAGCTGGGCGAAATTTTTAGGGCGCCATTTACGCGCCAGAACTTGATAGGCCATAGCGCCGGATTCTAACAGATGAAACCCGCCGAAATACCAGTCGATGATCCGCGCCCGCTTCCGCCGCCGGAAAGCCTTTTGAATCAGTGTTGCGGCAATGCCTGCGAAAACTGCGTAGCCGATCTTTATTACGCCGAGTTGCGCCAGTACCGCACTGATCTGGCTGCGTGGGAAGCGCGGCAGGCGCAAAGGATTGCAGATCAATGAGGCGCTGGCTGCTGCTTTTGTGCCTGCTGGCGCCGCTTGTGCAGGCGCTCGAACCTTTACCCCCTTCGCTGCTGGCCGCCTTGCAGCGCGCCAAACTGCCTTCCTCTGCGCTTTCGCTGGTGATTTTGCCGCTGGATGGCCGCGAACCCGCCCTGGCTTTCAATGCGGAGCAAGGCGTCAATCCGGCATCGGCCATGAAGTTGCTGACCAGCTATGCGGCGCTGGAATTGCTCGGCCCGGCCTGGCAGTGGACGACCGAACTGCGCGCCACCACCTTGCCGCAAGAGGGCGTGCTAGAGGGCGATCTGTATTGGCGCGGCAGTGGCGACCCCAAGTTGACCATCGAGCGGGTCTGGCTTTTGTTGCGCGATTTGCGCTTCAAAGGCGTGAAGACCATCCGGGGTGATCTGGTGCTCGATCGCCACTTGTTTGTCTTGGGGGCGGAAGAATCGCTGTTTGATGACGATGGCAACAGTCCTGACCGGCCTTTTCTGGTGGGGCCGGATGCTACGCTGCTGAATTTCAAGACGGTGCGACTCTTGGTTCAGGCGACTTCAAGCGAGGTGAGTGTGCAGCTCGATCCGCCGCTGCCCCAGGTGCGGGTGGAAAATCATCTTCAGCTCGGGCCAGTGCAAGATTGTGCGCAATGGCGCAAACAGATTCGCTGGCAGGTGGATGATCGCGGCCATGAAGCGGTGGTGATGGCCGGTGGCACGGTGCCAGCAGGCTGTACAGGCGAGCGCCATTTTTCCGTGTTGGATCACGCCACTTACAGTGCCAGCTTGATTCGTCAGCTTTGGCTTGATCTGGGTGGGCAGTGGCAGGGCGGTGTGCGCTTCGAAACCGCGCCGGCGGAAACGATGCTGCTGGCTCAATCGCACTCACCCGAGCTGCCGCTGATGCTGCGCGACATCAATAAATTCAGCAACAACCTGATGGCGCGTCAGCTTTATCTGACGCTGGGCGCAGTGCGCGGCGAACCGGAAGATGGCCTGCTGAGCGGCCAGCGGGCCGATGCGGTGATCCGGCGCTGGCTGGCTGGTAAAGGCTGGCATTGGCCTGAGCTGGCGACCGAAAACGGTTCGGGACTATCGCGCAACGAGCGCATCAGTGCACGCCACTTGGCCGAGCTTTTGCAAGATGCCGGTCGCAGTGCACTGGCGGCAGAATTCATGGCCTCGCTGCCGATTGTGGGCGTGGACGGCACCATGAAAAAGCGCCTGCTGAATGAGCCGCTGGCCGGGCAGGCGCATATCAAGACCGGTTCGCTCAAGGATGTACGCGCGATGGCGGGCTATGTGCGCGCTTTTGACGGCAGCCTGCGCGTGGTGGTGGCGGTTATCAATCACCCGCGTGCCGCAGAAGGGGGCGCATTGCTCGATGAAGTGCTGCGGCAGGCTTATGGTCAGTGAGTTGAATCACCACTGACCAGATGAGATCCGTTTGTGAATGTTGCTTCGCCGGGGATTTTGAGTTCCCTTTTGCTAATCCGGTTTTGGGATGATTTTAATGGCTCGACTTCGCCTTCTTGTTTTGTTGGGTTTGATCGCATGGGCGCAAACCAGCCATGCCGCCCGTATCGCCTTGGTGATCGGCAATGCCGCTTACAAAGAAAACCCGCTTAAAAATCCGGTTAACGATGCGCGTGATATCAGCGCCAAGCTCAAAGAGTTGGGCTTTACGGTCATCACCAAAGAAAACCTCAAGCGCAAAGAAATCCCATCCACGCTCAAGGCCTTTCGCGGCCAGATCAAACCGGGCGACGATGTGCTGTTCTTCTACGCTGGCCACGGCCTGCAGGTGAAGGGGGTGAATTATCTACCCGCCGTTGACGCCGATATCAGCAGCGAAGACGAAGTGGACATGGAAAGCCTGAGCCTGAACAAGCTGCTGGAATTGCTCGACGAGAGCAAAGCCGCCGTCAAATTGGTCTTTCTCGACGCCTGTCGCAACAACCCTTATGCCCGATCCTTTCGTAGCGCCGACCGTGGCCTGAGTCGCATCGGCGACATCGCGCCCAGCGGCACACTGATTTCATTTGCCACCAAACCGGGCAGCGTAGCCGCCGACGGCAAAGGCAAGAATGGCCTGTATACCGAACAATTGCTCAAGCACATTTCTGCGCCCAATACGCCGATCGAACTGGTGATCAAGAACGTGGTGCGCGATGTGAGACGCCAATCCAACGGCGCGCAAGATCCGTGGATGGAAGGCAGTCTGGATGGGGATTTTTATTTCAAGACAGCAGATCCGCAAGCTACAAGCGTGTCCCTGGCCTATAAAGCGCCCCCCGCCATCTTGCCCGGCAAGGCTGGGGTGGATTTTGCCGATATTGAAAAAGCCGAGCAGCAAGAGGCTGCGGCCAGGCAGCAATGGGCTGATTGGCAAAAGCGCATGCAAGCCGATTTCGACAAAGCGGCGCAATTCAATGGCGCCGCAGCCTTGGCGGCTTGGAACCGCTTTTTGCAAACCTATACCAGCGACAACCCGTATAGCCGCGACGATGAAAGACTGCGCCTGGGGGCGCAAAAACGGCTAAGGCAGGCGCAAGATGCGCCCTTGACCGATGCCAGCGCCAGCGACCAACTCATCGCCGGGCGTTATCAGCCCTTGGGCGATGGTGCTGAAATCAAAGACATGCAAACTGGGCTGATCTGGCAGCGATGCGCGGTGGGAATGAGTTGGAATGGCCGAACTTGTACGGGGGAATATCGAACATTTACTTTTGATCAGGCGCAGGGGTTGACCGATAAGACTTGGCGCGTACCGAACAAAGACGAATTGGCCGGCATTGTTGATCGATCACGTCAAAAACCAACCATCAACCCACAAGCCTTTCCTAGTACGCCATCAACGTGGTTCTGGTCTTCCTCGCCTAGCGCGGGTCATTTTGACAGTGCTTTGTACGTCAGTTTCAATGATGGCGGCGTTGGCAGCTACGTCCGTGGTAGCCATCTCTTAGTTAGGTTGGTGCGTTCTGGTCAGTGATTGGGTTTTGGGTATGCAGGAGCGGCTTTAGCCGCGATACCGCCGATGCCAGTGATGCCAGTGATGCCAGTGATGCCAAGTCGCAGGCTTCGCCAGCTCCTACGGGGGCGATGGATGCCAGTGCGTTCCGATCAGTGATCGGGTTTTGGGCATGTAGGAGTGGCTTCAGCCGCGATACCGGCGATACCGCCGATGCCAGCGATGCCAAGTCGCAGGCTTCGCCAGCTCCTACGGGGTAATGGTGTGCTTTGTAGCGATGGTGAATCACAGCCTGTGGGGGTGTTCGACGATGGCAAAACACATAAATCCGCACGGCGCACTGCTTCGTAAAGGCCGGATTTCGATACCCGGCCAGATCTATCACCTGACGACTGTCACTGATAAACGTCGCCCTTTGTTTGCTGATTGGGAATTGGGCCGCGTGGTGGTGAAAGCTTTGCACGAACAAACTGAGCGTGCAGAAACATTGGCTTTTGTGGTGATGCCTGATCATCTGCATTGGCTGGTGGTATTGAAGGCAGGCGATTTGTCTTCGTTAATGCGTGAAATCAAAGGCAAAAGCGCCGCGCGAATCAACGCCTATTTGCCGTCGGGTGGTGTGATCTGGCAGCGGGGATTTTATGACCATGCCTTGCGTGCCGAAGAAGATGTGGAAAATGTGGCGCGTTACATTGTTGCGAATCCATTGCGAGCAGGATTGGTGAGCCGTGTCGGTGATTACGCTTTGTGGGATGCGGTGTGGTTGTAATGGTTTGTAGGAGCGGCTTCAGCCGCGATGGTGTGTCGCTGGCTTCGCCGGTGCCTTCAGGGTGAATTGAATGGGTAGGAAAAAATAATGGCACTTCGTGCAAAACACATCCTCGGTTTGACTCTGGCTATTTTGGCCAATGCCGCCTTAGCCGTGCCATCGGTTGATGCTACCGGCCGCACTGAAGATGAAGCCCGCGCCCGTGCGCGGGTAGAGCTATCGATGATGTTGCGCACTGAGGTGAAAGCGGAGGTTTACAACTATGTGAGTCAGACCGGTAAAACCGATGCGTGGACGCGTAATCACAGTAGCAGCGGCTTGACGCTATTGGGCATGGTACAGCAGTGCAGTCGCATTTCTTCCGATGAATTCAATTGCAAGGCTTCGCTGGATGTGGCGCAGGCCAAGCCTTTGTACCGTGCGGCGCTGGATGAGGCGCTCAAATCCTTGCGGCAAGGCATGGCTGGTCTGGGTAAGTTGGCTCCGGCGGAGCAAGTTCACAGCTTGCATGCGATGCTGGCAACTCTGGATAAGGCTCAAGGGCTGGCCTTGGTGTATCGCTTGTTCGATCAGATCGAGCTTGTGTCTTGGCCGGTGGAGCAGGGCGATCTGCAAAGTCGTCTGGCGAAGCTGGAAAAGGAAATTCCCGATCTGAATCTGGCGGCGAGCCTGCTGGCAAAGCAATTGCCGCAAGATGCGCGTTTCTTT
>CAXYUI010000140.1:0-5375 GCA_964291975.1 uncultured Formivibrio sp.
GCTCAGTATCCGCAATATGCCCAAACCCGGGTGGTCTGGGCGAGTACGCCGGATTTTCGTGGCGGCTTTGAGCAAGGCTTTGCCGAAGCGCTGTATTGCCTGATCGATCAGCTCGTCCCCGCGCAGCCCGGCGGTGCGAGTCCCCTCGCCCCTGTGGGGGAGAGGGCTAGGGAGAGGGGCAAAATCAACCTGCTTTGCCCCGCCTGGATGACGCCGGGCGATCAGGAAGTACTGGCCGAAATTGTCGAAGCCTTTGGTTTGGTGCCTGTGCTCTTGCCTGATCTGGCCAGCTCGCTCGATGGTCATCTGGGCGAGGCGCGGCTTAACCCGACGAGTCAGGGCGGGATCACGGTCGAAGGCATAGAAAATCTGGGCGACGCCGTAGCGACGCTGGTGCTGGGGCGCAGTCTCAGTGCCGTCGGTGATCTGCTGCAAAGCCGCACCGGGGTGGTCTCGCATCCGCTGGATGAATTGTATGGCCTCGCGGCCACCGACCGGCTGCTGATGAAACTCGCCGAGATTTCCGGCCAGCCTGTGCCGGCGAAATACACGCGCCAGCGTCAGCAGTTGCAAGACGCGCTGCTCGACAGCCATTTCATGCTCACCGGCGCCAAAGTGGCCGTTGCGGCCGAGCCCGATCACCTCGGGCAGTGGCTCACGCTCCTGAATGAAGTCGGCGCGGTGGCGGTGAGCGCGGTCGCGCCATCCGCGCCCGAATGGCTCTCTGAACTACCGGTTTGGCAGATCACGGTAGGCGATCTGGAAGATTGTGAAGACGAAGCGCGAGCCGCTGGCGCTGAACTCTTGATCACCAATTCGCACGGCGCGCAGCTTTCGCACCGGCTGGGTGTGCCGCTCCTGCGATCCGGCTTTCCGCAATACGACTGGCTGGGGGGCTATCAGCGCGTATGGATCGGTTATCGCGGCGCGCGCCAGGCCTTTTTTGATCTGGGCAATCTGTGGACGGAACATCATGAGCACGTCATCCAACCTCGACCCTACGCATCAAGGCTGCGCGCAGGCGCGGCGGCTGGAACTGGTCACGAAGGAGCAAGCCATGAGCATGCGGCTGGCGTTTGCGAGCACTGATGGCCGCACTGTGAACGAGCATTTCGGTTCGGCCGCGCGCTTTCATGTTTACACCCTGGGGGCTGATGGCCCGCAGCGTACGGCGATCATTGACTGCGAAACCGGTGATGGACACGACACCGGCCGTTTGCAGACGCGGATCGCCGCGCTGAAAGATTGCCGCGCGGTGCTGTGCATCGCGATCGGGCAGGGTGCTTTGCGTGAATTGCGCGCGGCCGGGCTGGAAGCGATTCGCGTGAACGAGGGCGCAAGCATTGCTGGCCTCTTGGCGGACTGGGTCGCAGGTCGGCTGACGCTCGCGCCCAAGTCCGAAGAAGGTCTGGGGCGTTTTGACAAGTTTCTGGATGAGGGGTGGAGCGCATGAGCTGCGAAACCGTACAAGCCCAAGCCACCGTATTGCGTGTTGAAGCAGGCCGGGTCGAATTGGCCGTCGCGCCGCGTCATGCCTGTACGGCTTGCGCTGAAAAAGCGAGTTGCACCAGCAAAGATGCGCCGCAAAAGGCTCGCATGATTTGGCTCGCCAGCGAGCTTGCGCTGACGCCCGGGCAAAAACTGGCGGTCGAAGTGCCGCAGGATCAGGTCTTGCGCTCAGCGCTCTGGGTGTATGGCATGCCGCTGGCGGGTTTTATCGCGGGCTTGCTGATGGGGTCGCTGGCGGGTGAAAAGATGGCGCTGTTGGGTGCGCTGACGGGACTTGCGCTGGGATTCGCCGTGGCGAGTCATCAGTCGCGGCGCTGGATCAGCCCGCTCAGATTATTACAGGGAGAAAAAAATGACTGAAACCGTGAATCTGGAAATCTACCAGTCGGCCTTTATGAAAGAAGTGCTGCGTCAGGTGAAAGCGCTCGATACCTATGGCGTGCGCGATGGCTGGAGTGCCGAGCAGCATCTGGCGCCGTTTTTCCGCAAACGCAGCATGGACATGACTTGCGTGGTCGACAACGCCGCTTTGGCGCGGGTCAACACTTTTTATCAGGCGATTGCCGTTTTGATCGAAGGCGAATGCGGGCAGATGGCGTCTTTTATCAGCAGCATCAATGAAGAAGGCTTTGGCCGGGTGATGCTGATCGTGGGCAAGCTGGTGGTGCTCGACAAGACGATTCGTGATGCCGGGCGCTTTGGCTTTGCCAGCCCCGAGGCCATGCAAAAAGAGGCTGAAAAGCTGCTCGCCGTGGCGGTGGGGCTGATCGGCAAATACCCCGAAGTCGCAAAAATTTGATTCCACCCCACAGCGTAAAAGGAGACTGAAATGGCATTTCTAACCGGCAAAACCCGTAGTGGACTGGACTGGATTCCCCAGTTCGTGACCGCGATCAATCAGAAAGAATGCATCGGCTGCGGCCGCTGCTACAAAGTGTGCTCGCGTGATGTGCTCGATCTTGTCGAAGCTGAACTCAATGACGACGACGAAGATTGCGATAGCCAAGTCATGGTGATGACGATTAAAGATGCAGGCGACTGCATCGGCTGCGGCGCGTGTCTGCGCGTCTGCCCGAAGGACTGCTATTCCTTCGAGCCTATGGCGGCCTGACCAGGTTCGTCATCCGGTTTTTCAGACCGGATGCGGACAGAGAGCGTTCCCCTGCTGTGCTTTGGCCCGTCCCATGTGGACGGGCATTTTTTTGGTTTTTGGCCGGATCTGGACATGCGGTATTCGCCTTTATTCATCAGGATGGGGCGTCCGGTTGCCGCATTGGCTATATATCCGCATACACCGGAAAACCGGGATGAGGAGACACCGTTTGGCCACTATTGAGGAGGTGTCGCAATGCAATTGAATCGTTTGGCGCTCGTCTTGGGCACACTGAGTTTTCATCTGGCCCTGGCGGCTGATCCTTTGCCCGCTTTTCATGGCGATGTGACGGAAACCTCGATTTCCGGCTTGTCTTCGGGCGCATTTATGGCGGTGCAATATCAAGTGGCTTTTTCCGCCAGCGTGAAAGGCGCGGGCGTGGTGGCGGGCGGCCCGTATTACTGTGCGGCCGGGCAAATGGCGCTGACCGGTATTTGCATGGGGCAGGTTCCCTTTATGCCGCCCAATCCCTCGCTGATGGTCGCTGCGGCTAAGGAATATGCCGCGTTGGGGCGAATTGATCCCGTAGAAAACCTGAAAAATGACCGGATCTACCTGTTTAGCGGCACGCGCGATACCGTGGTTTACCAGCAGGCGGTTGATGCCAATGTGCATTTTTTCGAAGCGCTGGGCGTTGATCGCCAGCATCTGCGTTATGTGAACAATATGCCGGCCGGCCACGCCTTTATTACGCCGCGCTACGGCAATGATTGTCCGGCCAATGATTCGCCCTATATCAGCCATTGCGCCCTGTCTGGCAAAGGCTATGACCAGGCAGGGGAAATTCTGCGTCATATCTACGGCCCACTTACCAGCGCGACTCCGCGCCCCACTGGCAAAGTCGTGGCTTTCCAGCAGCGTGAATTCGCGCCGGCTTCCAGTGGCATGGCCGAAGAGGCTTATGTGTATGTGCCGCAGTCGTGCGAGCAAGGCGCGTCATGCAAGGTACATGTGGCATTGCATGGCTGCATGCAGTCGGCGGCGCTGGTCGGCGATGATTTTTACGCTAAAACCGACTTTAACCGCTGGGCCGATAGCAACCCGATTCTGGTGCTTTATCCGCAAGTCGATCCTTCCAAAATCCCCTTCAATCCCAAAGGCTGTTGGGATTGGTTTGGCTACACCGGGCCCGATTACGCGACTCAGAACGGTCTGCAAATTCGTGCAATCAAAGCCATGGTCGATCGCCTCGTTTCCGCTGGTGCTTCTTCCCGCATTGGCGCGCGCTGAAACAGGAGCAGGCGCAGCGGCGAAAGCCGGCTTTTAGCGCCTTGCCCGCTTCCTTCTTGCCGAGCTGGCGCTGGGTGGCCATTGCCGGCTCTCTTTCCTGAAATGTATTTCTTGCGACAAAACCTGCATTGGCCTTGTGGGATTGTCGCCAAAGTATTGTGTGGTACTTATAACATTCCTTTTTTTTCAATGACTTGCTTGTGCATCTTCGCAGGCACGCCCCTTGCACCCACTGGCACATAAACCAACAACAAGGGGAAATGTCATGTGGGATTACACCGACAAGGTCAAGGATCACTTCCTGAACCCGCGCAATGCCGGCGAGCTGCCACAGGCCAATGCGGTCGGCGAAGTGGGCTCGATCAGCTGCGGCGATGCGCTGCGACTGGCGCTGCACGTCGATCCGGAAACCGACCAGATTCTGGATGCACGCTTTCAGACCTTCGGCTGCGGATCGGCGATTGCGTCGTCCTCTGCGCTGACCGAACTCATCAAGGGCAAAACGCTCGATGAAGCGCTGGCCGTGTCCAACCAGGAAATCGCTGAATACCTTGACGGTCTGCCGCCCGAAAAAATGCACTGCTCGGTGATGGGGCAAGAAGCGTTGCAAGCGGCGGTCGCCAACTAACGCGGTGAGGCGCTTGCTGAGGATCACGAGGAAGGCGAACTGATCTGCAAATGTTTTGCGATCGATTCGCACCTGATCGAAACCGTGGTGCGCAAAAACGGCCTCACTTCGGTCGAAGAAGTCACCAATTACACCAAGGCCGGCGGCGCTTGCGCGACCTGTCACGAAAAGATCGAAAACGTGATCGAAAAAGTGCTGGGCAAGGTCGCTGCCGAAAAGGCCGCTGCGCCAGCCAAACCACGCATGACCGAGCCGCTCGCCAACCGGCCCAAGCCCGGCGGCAAGCTCGCCCGCATGAAGAAAATCGAGGCCGTGATCGAGGAAGTGCGCCCGATCCTGCAACAGGATCACGGCGACATCGAACTGGTTGATGTCGATGACATGATCGTTTTCGTGAAATTGATGGGCGGCTGCGTGGGTTGCCAGCTTGAGCGCATGACGCTCGGCGGCATCGAGCAAAAGCTGCAAGCCGTGCTCGGCGAACCGATTCAAGTTGTCCCCGTATCCGATTGGGAGTGATGCCATGAAAGCCGCTTACCTCGACAACAATGCCACGACCGCCTGCGACCCGGCGGTGGTTTCCGCGATGCTGCCTTTTTTCACCGAGCAGTTCGGCAACCCGTCTTCGATGCACCAGTTCGGCAGCTCGGTGGCCGGCGCGATCGCCAAGGCACGTACTGAAGTGCAGCTGCTCTTGGGCGCTGCGCACGACAGCGAAATCGTGTTTACCTCCTGCGCCACCGAATCGAACAACACCGCAATCCTGTCGGCGCTGAAAGTGCAGACCGGCCGGCGCGAGATCATCACGTCTGCGGTTGAGCATCCAGCCATTCTGAGCCTGTGCAAGCACCTGGC
>CAXYUI010000141.1:0-5304 GCA_964291975.1 uncultured Formivibrio sp.
GCCCCAGCTGGCGGCGGCTTCATCGAGCGCGGCCACCACCGCGCGGTTGATGTCGTCGCGCTCTTCAAAAGTTTTGTCGAGTTCGAGCTTGCCGATCACCGAGCGTAGTGTGGTTTGCGCCAGTTGGGTGATTGCCACAATGTAATTGCTCGAACCGTAGGAAGCCAGTCGGGCATCGGTGACTTGAAAGTACAAGATACCATCAACCTGCAACTGCGTATTGTCCCGGGTAATACAAACCTGGCTGGGTACATCCAGCGGGATTTCCATCAACACATGTTTGTAAGCCACGCGGTCGATGAAGGGCAACACAAAGTTCAGACCCGGCGCGAGTACCGCATGGAAACGACCCAGACGTTCGATCACCCAAGCGTGCTGCTGTGGGACGATCTTGAAGGTTTTAACGATAAAAATGACGACCAGCACTAAAAGTGCAATGGCAATTGGATTCATGGCTTACTCCGCTTGTTGATGATGAAGGATTAAGGTGGCGCTGCTGACTGCGACGATGAAATAGTGGGAATGGCCGGTTTGCGCGCCTTCGGCCAGTTCGCCATCCCATTGGGTGCCGCGATAGTTCACGCGGGCATGACGCTCATCGAGCCATTGATCGATGCTGACGCGACGGCCAATTTCGAGCGCGCCATTGGCTTCAGGCTTGGGTAGATGCTGTTTTTTCCAGCGATGCAGAAAAAAAACGGCAGCCAGGCTGACCAGTGCTGCACTGATGATCTGACTGGATAAATCCGCGCCCAGCCAAGCAATGAGTGCCCCGCACGCCAGACCGCTGGCAATGGCCAGTAAGTAGAAAGTGCCTGAGAGCATTTCCAGTCCAGCCAGCAAAAGTGCGGCGACCAGCCAGTAAGCTGGGATCGACATGATGGGCTCCTTTAGGTGCAAAGCACCAAAGATAGCGTGAGCACACCGGGGCTGACAATGAAATCAGTTTTTGCTGACATCAAAATCAGGAAATAAAGCAAGAAAATCGCTGGCGGGCAGGGGTTTGCTGCGCAAGAAGCCTTGATAGAGATCGCAGCCATGGCTTTCCAAAAAGGCGAGTTGTTCGGGCGATTCCACGCCTTCGGCCAGGACTTTGAAACCCAGCGTGTGCCCCAGTTCGATGATGGCCACCACGATTTCGCGATCATCCCGGTCTTGCCCCAAGTCACTGACAAAGCGCTGGTCGATTTTTAATACATCCAATGGAAAGCGCTTGAGGTAGGCCAGTGAGGAATAGCCTGTGCCGAAATCGTCGATGGCGAGCCGGATGTGGCGGGCGCGCAACTTTTGCAAGAGCAAGGTGATCGCGTGGTGATCTTCCATCAGCGTGGATTCGGTCAGCTCCAGCTCCAGCAAATGCGCCGGGAATCCGGTTTCTTCCAGGGCTTGTTGCACGACTTCGTTGAAATTGCCGTGGCGAATTTGCTGCCCTGAAACGTTGACCGCCAGAACCAACGGCGGCAAGCCCGCATCAAGCCAGGCGCGGCCTTGGCGACAGGTTTCATGCAAGACCCATTGGCCAATTTCGCGGATCAGGCCGGTTTCCTCGGCGATGGGAATAAAGCGGCTGGGTGAAATCAATCCTTCGCTTGCATCTAGCCAGCGAACGAGCGCTTCGGCGCCCACAATCCGTCCGCTGCGAATATCGATTTGCGCTTGGTAGAACACGCGCAGATCGCCTTGTTTGAGTGCGCGGCGCAGACGGCTGTCCAGATCAATACGCTCGCGCGCGGCTTGCGTCATGTGTTCAGAAAAATACTGGAAATGGCCGCGCCCTTCGGCTTTGGCGCGATACATGGCGGTATCGGCTTGCTGGAGCAAACTTTCACTGGTCACCCCAAGATTGGGAAATAGGCTGATGCCGATGCTGGCGCTGGTGCGGATTTCAATATTGCCATCGAGCCAGAAGGGCTCGTTCAGTGCAGCGATCAGTTCGCCGGCCACCCGTGCGGCGTCTTCGGGGCGAGCCAGATTTTCCAGCAAGATTGTGAATTCATCGCCGCCAAGGCGCGCCATAAAGTCTGAATCGCGCAAGCGTTGCATCAGACGTTCGCTGACTTGTTGCAGCAATTGATCGCCAAACAGATGGCCATAACTGTCGTTGATGTCCTTGAAGCGATCCAGATCGAACATCAGCAAAGCCAGTGCGCTGCCGCTGCGGCGCGCGTGCGTCAATGCAGCATTCAAGCGGGTGAACAGCATTAAGCGATTGGGCAATTGGGTGAGCGGATCGTGATGCGCCAGGAAAGCTAATCGTTCTTCTGAGGCTTTGAGTCCGGAAATGTCGGTAAAGACGCTGACATAGTGGGTGACGGTGCCGGACTTATCTTTAATCGCGGTGATGCTTAATAGCTCTGGAAAGATTTCGCCATTTTTACGCCGATTCCAAACTTCGCCCTGCCAGCTGCCTGTGGTTTGGATGCTGGCCCACATTTGCCGATAGTGATTCAGATCATGACGACCTGATTTCAGAATCGATGGTTTTTTCCCCAGCATTTCTGCTTCGCTGTAGCCGGTCACGCGCGAGCAGGCTGGGTTAATCATGGTGATGCGTTTTTGGGCATCGGTGACGATCACACCTTCCTGGGTGTTTTCAATCACCGCAGCGGCTTGGCGTAATGCGGTTTCGGCGGACTTTTGTGCGCTGATGTCCTGAATGGCGCCGCGAATGCGGATGATGATGCCGTTTTCGCGCACAGGCGCAGCTACGACGCGTATCCATTTATGCCGATGCACGGCGCTGCATATTTCCAGCTCCAGATCGAAAGCGATTTCGTGCTCTTGTGCGTTTTGCAATGCATCCGCGGCGATTTGCCGTGATTCAGGAGTAAAAAATTGCAGAATTTCTTGTGTAGACGGAGGCTGTTGCGAGGGGAGGTCAAAGATCCGCGCCACTTCTTCGGTCCAGGAATTTTGGTTGGTTTGCAGATTGATTTCCCACGCGCCGATATGGGCCATTGCGCTCATATCACGCAATAGTTCATTTCGTTGTTGCAGTGTTTCGCTCATGCGACGACGTTCTGTTTCATCGCGGAAAACAATCATTCTTCCGGAAAGACCAGGATCCACCCAGTGAATTTTGCGAGTGTGCAGGCTGATCGAAATAGCTTCGCCGTGTTCTGGAAGTAGAAAATAATCGCCTTGTTCCAAGGCTTTGCTATGGGAGGGCAAATCGATTTCGGTCTGGTTTTCATCGCATAAGCGCAGGATTTGCTTGAGCGGCTGATGCAGGGCTGTGCTTTCGTCACAAGCGCACAGGCGCGCCGCTTCACGGTTTAGAAAGGCAATTTTTCCTTCAGCATCGGTAACGATGATGGCCTCGCCAATGCCGTCCAAGATTAAAGACTGCAAATACTCATTGGCTGCGACTTCGCGGCGTGAATACAACAGAATTTCGCAGACAACGCTGATGAGCAATCCGTTGCCGATAAGGAACCCCCATTGAAACAGACCATAAGGTTCGGCGATTTGCAGGCTGTGTAAAGGGGGGAGGGCTTGATAGTTGATGCCAAGCGCCACCAATGTGGTCGCCGCAATGCCAGGGCCAATGCCGCCAACTAAGGCGCTGAGGATGATGGGACTCATCAACAAAATCATTAGTGGGCGATCGGCAATGGCTGTGCCCAGATATGTGCGTAAGCCCAGAAAGGCCAGCGAGACGACCAGGGCAAATCCGTAATCCAGCAAAAGCGTCCCATAGTGTGGAATGCCTCTGCGTAGCACTGCGTCCCTGACATGGGGGTGAGCGGTTGGTGTTGCATAGAGGGCATAGACCAGCAGCAAGCTGGTAATCAGCACAAAAAACACCCCTTTAATCATGGAAAGCTGGCGGATTTTTTCTGCGCTAATCAAGGTGGCTAAAAGCTGGTCAGATAACAGAATCCATGCGAGGGCAAAGAGTGCGTAGCCGGCAACGGTCAGGACAATGTAGCGGTTGCGATACGATCGCAGCGTTGGCTTGGTCATCGGGGCACTCCGCAGGGGATCAACCTTTCCATTCTGGCCTGAAATGACCAAACAAAAAACCCGGCATGAAGCCGGGTTTTTTTTTGAAGCCAGAAACGCTTAGCGAATAACGCGAGCGCCCTTGCCCTTCATGGCAGCTTCGACTTCTTCCACGCGCACCATGGAGGTGTCGCCCGGAGTGGACATAGCCAGTGCACCGTGCGCTGCGCCGTATTCGACGGCAGCTTGCGGGCCCTTGCCTTCCAGGAAGCCATAAGCCAGACCGGAAGCGAAACCGTCACCACCGCCAACGCGGTCGTAGATTTCCAGGTTGTCGCGCTTCATGGATTCATAGATCTTGCCTTCGTACCAAACGATGGCGGACCAATCGTTGATCGAAGCGGTCTTGGCGTTGCGCATGGTGGTGGCGGCAACCTTGAAGTTCGGGAAGGTCTTGACGGCCGTCTCGATCATCTTCTTGAAGCTGTCCATCTCGATGTTGGTCAGGTGCTCGTCGGCGCCTTCCACTTCGAAGCCCAGACAGGCGGTGAAGTCTTCTTCGTTGCCGATCATCACGTCAACGTGCTTAGCGATTTCGCGGTTGATCTTTTGCGCGCCTTCCTTACCACCTTGGCTCTTCCACAGGGAGGCGCGGTAGTTCAGGTCATAGGCAACGACGGTGCCGTACTTTTGAGCGACTTCAACGGCTTCCAGAACAGCTTCAGCAGTGTTCGAAGCCAGCGCAGCAAAGATGCCGCCGGTTTGGAACCAACGAACGCCTTCTTCGCCGAACAGCTTTTCCCAGTTCACTTCGCCCGGACGGATTTGCGAAGCGGCGGAGTGACCACGGTCGGAGCAACCCAGAGCCGGACGAATGCCGAAGCCCTTTTCGGTGAAGTTCAGGCCAACGCGGGTGTTGCGACCCAGACCGTCGAAATCGCGCCAGATGACGTGGGACATGTCCACGCCGCCTTGCATGATGAAGTCTTCAACCAGCCAGCCCAGATCGTTCTTCGGCAGAGCGGTCACGACAGCAGCGCGCTTGCCCCAGCACTTCTTCATGGCGCGAGCGACGTTGTACTCACCGCCGCCTTCCCAAACTTGGAATTGACGGGAGTTACGCACGCGACCAAAACCCGGGTCGAAACGCAGCATCACTTCACCGAAGGATACGCAGTCCCACTTGGTTTCAGCGGCGGATTTGATTTTCAGTTCAGCCATTTCTCTTATTTCCTTAGTCAGGATGGATTTTTGACAAACCAGCGGCCGTGGGCTTGCGCTGCACGGCCGGCTGGGTTCGGAGGGTGCTTACTTCTTCAGTTCAGCCTTGATCTTCTTGACGAGATCAATGGTCTTGCG
>CAXYUI010000142.1:0-5265 GCA_964291975.1 uncultured Formivibrio sp.
CTCGATGGCTTGGCGTATGCGCACCAGAAAGGCGTGATTCACCGCGATATCAAGCCGCAGAATGTGATGGTGGATCGGCAGCAGCGCCCGCGCATTATGGATTTTGGCGTGGCTCGACGGCGCGGCGCCGCGTCTGATATGTCGGGCACCGTTGGCTATATGGCGCCTGAACTGCTCAAAAATATGCCGGTGGATGCGCAAGCGGATGTGTTTGCTGCTGGGATGATGTTGTATCAGCTCTTGACCGGACGGCTCGCGATCGAAGGCAGTTCGGGGTATGCCACCTTGTTTCGCATTGCCAATGAAGATTTTCGGCTGCCCTCGGCGGTACGTCCTGGCATTGACGAGCGTTTGGATCATCTGGTGATGGTGGCGCTCTTCAAAGATCCGCAAGAGCGCTACGTGGATGCGGGCGCGATGCGTGAAGCGCTCGCTCAATGGCTGGAAAGCGGCAAGGTGGCCGAAGGTGATTCGGGCAAGAGTCGGCACAGCACGCTGGATTTTTTGCTGAGACGGATGAGTCACAGCGCCGATTTTCCCGCACTCTCGCAAGTCATCAGCGCCATCAACCAGATCAATAACGCTGATGTCGAGCGCCTGCAAACCTTGTCGGAAGTCATCCTGCGCGATTTTTCGCTGACCAATAAATTGCTCCGGATTGTCAATTCCGCCACCTACGGCCAGTTTGGCGGCAGCATTACCACGGTCTCGCACGCGATTGTCATCCTGGGCTTTGACACCATTCGCAGCTTGGCAATCACCCTGCTGCTTTTTGAGCACATGCAAAACAAAGGGCAAGCGTCACGCTTGCGCGAAGCGACGCTCAAGAGCTTTTTTGGTGGGCTGCTTTCGGCCAAGCTGGGCAAAAAGGCGGGTTGGCGCGATACCGAAGAATTACTGATTTGCGGCATGTTTCAGCACATGGGCAAATTGCTCACCCTGTATTACTTCAACGAAGAAAGTCAGGAAATCGACAAGCGCATGGCGCATGAAGACGAGAGCGAAGAGCGGGCTGCAATGGCGGTTTTGGGGATCAGTTATCGTGAGCTGGCCATTGGTGTGGCCGAATACTGGAACTTCCCCGACCGTACCGTGAATAGTATGCGCGCCATGCCAGATGGCGTTGCCCGAGCCCCGCAAACGGCTTCGGATCGCTTACGCTTTATGTCGAATTTGTCGTTTGAATTGCTGCCCTTGGTGGAAAAGACGCCAGGCGTGGCGGAAAAAATGCTGGCCGAGATCGTGCGGCGCATGGGAGCGACAATAGGCTGGAATAACAAGGATTTGCGCGATTCCATCCAAGAGGCTTCCAGTGGTTATTTGCAATATCTCAGCCTCTTGGGCGTTGAAAAGCGCGGCAGCGAGTTTTGCCGGAAATTGCAAAAACTGTCATCGACATCGGGCGTGACACCCGAATTGGGCGCAGAAGACGATCCCTTGCTCAATGAAGAAGTCCTCGCCGAAGTGCCCCTAGATGCCAATCCGCGCGCAGGTTCCACCGCCGTTTTGTCTTCTGGCGTGCAGGAAATCACCAATACATTGGTGGGCAGCTATAAGCTCAACGATCTATTGCGCATGACGCTGGAAACGATGTACCGAGGCATCGGGTTTGAGCGAGTTCTGTTTTGCACTCGCGATGTGCGTCATCCGCGGATGATTGCACGTTTTGGCTTTGGGGCAGAGATTGGACGTATCCAGAAAGGATTTGATTTTCCGGTCTCGGGCTTGGGCGATGTATTTCAGTTGGCGCTGGCCAAGAATGCCGATATTTTCATCGAGGATATTGATGCAGACAGCATCAAGACGCGTGTGCCGCAATGGTATCGCCAACTCCTGCCCGCCAAAACCTTCATTCTTTTTCCGCTGATGCTTGAAGGTAAAGCAATTGGCTTGTTCTATGGCGATCGGGATGACGCCCACAGTCTGAAGATCACACCAGAGCAAACCAACCTGCTTAAAACGCTGCGCAACCAAGCGATTCTTGCCATACGCCAAAAGCAGATGGGCAGCTAAGAGGCGGCTTGTTGTTTTTGCGATGCACAAATTTTTCTTGACCCGACTGCTTCCAGGATTACAATGCATAAGGTTGATGCAATGCACAAAAGGAGCACGTCATGTTTTCAAATCAGCAATTTGCCGAATTGAGCCAGTCCAGTCTCGACAAGTCGATTCGTTTGGCCAATATCACCTTGTCCAGCGCTGAACACCTGTTCAATGTGCAGATTTCCCTTGCACGCGATCTGCTGGCAGAAAATGCCCAAACCGCGAAAGCAGTTGCTGCGGTTAAAAGCCCGCAAGAGTTAATTGATCTGCAAAAGTCCTTGGCTCAACCTTCGGTTGAAAAGAGTATTTCTGCAGCGCGCAGCGTGTATGACTCTGCAGTGAAAACGCAGAGTGAACTGAGCAAATTGCTGGAAGAGCAGGTGATGGACTTCAACAAAACCCTGCTTTCCAATCTGGACAAAGCTATTCAGCAAGCGCCGGCTGGTTCGGGCGCAAGCGTGACCATGCTGAAAAATGTGATGGAAACCGCCGTCAATACTTATGACTCGGTCAGCAAGACCACGCAGAAAATCGCGGCTGATCTGACTGACGCCGCGGTGTCTGCGGTGGAATCGGCCGCCAAGTCGCAAAGCAGTGCTTCTTCCAGCCGTAGCAGCAGCCGCAAATCAGCTTAAGGTTTGCAAACAAAAAACCCCGGATTCAATCCGGGGTTTTTTCATGGGCGTTACAGAGGGTTCAAATGCTGTAGTCCTGATAAACCCGGGCGTTTCTCGGTGTCAGATAAACTTGCTGACCAACCTGCCAGCCGCCTTGCCGATAGTGTTCTCGCGTCAATTCGACTTCCACAATTTCTGCGCTGCCGGCTTTGACTTCCAGCCTCACCGTCGCACCCATCAGGCGGATGTGATCAATGCGGCCATCAATGGCGCCGTCGGCGGCTTCTCGGCGCAACTCGATTTCGTGCGGGCGCACGTAAACGAGCGCCTTGTCGCCTGCGGGCGCGGCAAACTGCGTGCCGCCGACTTCGGCCCAGCCTTCGTGGACGCGCGAATGAAAGAGGTTCACGTCACCGAGGAACTGGTACACAAAGGGGCTGGCCGGTTGGTCGTAGACTTGCTCCGGCGTGCCAATCTGCTCAATTTGTCCCTTATTCATCACCACGATGCGGTCGGCGACTTCCAGCGCTTCTTCCTGATCGTGCGTCACGAAAACCGAGGTGATGTGCATTTCGTCGTGCAGGCGGCGCAGCCAGCGGCGCAATTCCTTGCGCACTTGCGTATCGAGCGCGCCAAAGGGTTCATCGAGCAGCAAGACCTTGGGTTCGACCGCCAGCGCCCGGGCGAGCGCAATGCGCTGGCGCTGACCGCCCGAAAGCTGCGCCGGGTAGCGGTCAGCTAGCCAATCGAGCTGTACCAATTCCAGCAATTCATGCACGCGGCGGCGGATTTCGGCGTCCGAAGGGCGGGTTTTCTTGGGGCGCACACGCAGGCCAAAAGCCACGTTTTCGAAGACGGTCATATGGCGGAAAAGCGCGTAATGCTGGAATACAAAACCGACCTGGCGCTCGCTTACATGGGTTTGCGTCGCATCGCTGCCGTGAAAGAGGATCTGGCCTGCATCGGCGTTTTCCAGCCCCGCAATCACGCGGAGCAGCGTGGTCTTGCCGCAGCCTGAAGGCCCTAAGAGGGCGAGCAGTTCGCCGCTTTTGACTTCGAGATCGATCTGGTTCAGCGCCGTGAATGCGCCAAATTGCTTGGTAATACCCTTGATTTCGATGCTCATTTTTTTGACTCCGAAGGTCGGGTGTCGGGGTTCAATCCGACCTACTGTTTATTCACTGGCCGCGTTGCGGGCGGCTTCCATATCGCGCTCAGCTTTCCATTCCACCCACGATTTCAGCGCCAGGGTGACCAGCGCCAGAAGAGCCAGAATCGAAGCGCAGGCAAAAGCCGCGACAAAGTTGTATTCGTTGTAAAGAATCTCGACGTGCAGCGGAATCGTGTTGGTCATGCCGCGAATGTGGCCGGAAACCACCGAAACCGCGCCGAATTCGCCCATAGCTCGCGCGTTGGCCAGAATCACGCCATACAAAAGACCCCACTTGATATTGGGCAGCGTCACGCGCCAGAACATCTGCCAGCCCGAAGCGCCCAGCACCATGGCAGCCTGTTCTTCGTCCGAGCCTTGCGCTTCCATGAGCGGGATCAGCTCGCGCGCCACAAACGGAAAAGTCACGAAGACGGTGGCGAGCACAATGCCCGGTACGGCAAAAATGACCTTGATATCGTGTGCTTCCAGCCAACTGCCAAACCAACCGCTGCTACCAAACAGCAGCACATACACGAGGCCAGCGACAATCGGGCTGACCGAGAAGGGTAGGTCAATCAGCGTAATCAGCACGCTTTTGCCCTTGAACTCGAACTTGGCGATCGCCCAAGCAGCGGCGACGCCAAAGGTCAGATTCAGTGGCACGGCAATCGCTGCGGCGATCAGTGTCAATTTGATGGCTGAGAGTGCGTCTGGCTCGATGAGGGCCGCAAAGTAAAGCTCCCAACCCTTTCTGAGCGCTTCCACAAACACTGCAATCAGCGGGATCAGCAGGAAAAAGCCGATAAAGAGTAGGGCGATGCCGGTCAGCGTATAGCGAACCCAGCGTACTTCGTCGGTAATGCCGGGGCGGCGGATTTTTTTCTGATTCATGATTTATCTCCGTCCCAGTCGCTTCGCAGTCCACCACTGCAGCAAATTAATAACCAGCAGCAGAACAAACGAGGCGGCAAGCATCACCACGGCAATGGCGGTTGCGCCCATGTAATCGAA
Source organism: uncultured Formivibrio sp. (assembly GCA_964291975.1). Lineage (GTDB taxonomy): Bacteria > Pseudomonadota > Gammaproteobacteria > Burkholderiales > Chitinibacteraceae > CAXYUI01. The sequence continues at coordinate 4,825 of CAXYUI010000142.1, forward strand.
CTGTTCCAGCTTGGAGATGATCAAAAGCGGCGTGATTTCGGACACCATGGGCATATTGCCGGCGATAAATACCACTGAGCCGAATTCGCCAATGGCGCGGGCAAAAGCCAGCGTGAAGCCGGTCAGCAGCGCCGGCCAGGCGGTGGGCAGAATCACTTTGATGAAAATCTGCCAGCGGTTGGCGCCCAAGCTGGATGCGGCTTCTTCGAGTTCCACTTCCAGATCTTCCAGCACCGGCTGCACCGTGCGCACCACAAAAGGCAGGCTGATGAACACGAGCGCAATCACGATGCCCAATGGGGTGAAAGCGATCTTGATGCCGAGCGGTTCGAACCACTGGCCGATCCAGCCGTTGGGCGCATAGAGGGTCGCCAGCGCAATGCCGGCCACGGCGGTCGGCAGCGCGAAAGGCAGGTCGACCATCGCATCGACCAGCTTTTT
>CAXYUI010000143.1:0-5243 GCA_964291975.1 uncultured Formivibrio sp.
TGGAACTCGGCGGCGGCCCCCCCGAAGTGGGCGGGATCCCGCGCGGCGGCATGGTGTACGCCGGCAGCGTACGCGTCGGCGGCGACAAGTTCGACGAATCCATCATCAATTACATCCGCCGCAACTACGGCATGCTGATCGGCGAAACCACCGCCGAAGAAATCAAGAAGCGCATTGGTTCGGCCTTCCCGGGCGCAGAAGTGCGCGAAATGGAAGTCAAGGGTCGCAACCTCGCCGAAGGCATTCCGCGCTCGTTCACCATTTCTTCGAACGAAATCCTCGAAGCGCTGACCGAGCCGCTGAACCAGATCGTTTCCGCCGTGAAGCAAGCGCTGGAACAGACTCCGCCGGAACTGGGCGCCGACATCGCCGAAAAGGGCATGGTCTTGACCGGCGGCGGCGCACTGTTGCGTGATCTGGACCGTCTCTTGGTGGAAGAAACCGGCCTGCCGGTGATCGTCGCCGAAGATCCGCTGACCTGCGTGGTGCGCGGTACCGGCAAGGCGCTCGAAAAGATCGACCGCACCACTGGCATCTTTACGAACGACTGATTGGACGTGAGGCGTTGCGTGTGAGGTGTGAGGTGAAAACCCGTACACCTCACGCCTGACCCCTGACTCCTTACATCCCCATGCAATCTCATCAGCCCGCATTTTTCAAACAAGGCCCCAAGCCGCTGACCCAGCTCGCCATTTATGGCGTGATCTCGCTCGCGCTGATCGTCGGTGACGCGCATTACCAGATGCTGGGTCGGGTGCGCGAACAGGTTTCCATCCTGCTCTACCCGCTGCAATGGCTGGCGACCGCGCCTTTCGATCTGGCGCGCAAAAGCGGGGATTTCCTGACCACGCAAACCAAGTTGCTGGCTGAAAATCGCCGACTCAACGACGCACAGCTCGTTGCCGCTTCGCAAGCTTTTAAATTGCAACAGCTGGAAATCGAAAACCAGCGTCTGCGCGAACTCAATGCAGCGCGTCGCTCACTGCCGCAAGCCGGCAAGCTCGCAGAAGTGCTCTACAACGCCCGCGATCCCTTCGCGGCGCGCTTGATTGTTGATCGCGGCGAAACCGCCGGCATTACCACTGGGCGCATCGTGATCGACGCCAGCGGCGTGGTGGGACAAGTGGTTCGCACTCAGCCGCTCACCAGCGAAGTGCGCCTGGTTTCCGACCGCAACCACATGGTTCCCGTGATGGTCGAGCGCAACCAGTTGCGCACGGTCGCCTATGGCATGGGGCGGCATCAGCCACTGGAAGTACGCAATCTGGCCTCGAATGCCGATATTCAGGTCGGCGATATTCTCAGCACCTCGGGCTTGGATGGCATTTACCCGGCGGGATTGCCGGTTGCCAAAGTGCATCGCATCGACCGCCGCGCCGGCACGTCGTTTGCGCGTATTTTCTGCACCCCTTTACCCGCCATCGACCATCATCGTTTCTTGCTGGTGCTCGAACCTGTTAAACCCCTGCCTGATTATCCGGCAGAGGCTTCCGCGCCGCAGGCCGCCCAAAAGGGGAAATAAATGCCGGTCTCCAGCCAGATTCTGCGCCCGATCAGCGGGTTGATTATTTTCAGCAGCTTTGTGATTGCGCTGTTGATTAACCTGTTGCCGTGGCAAGCAGGCATCGTGAATTTCGCGCCGGATTTTGTCGCGCTCTTGATTGTGTACTGGTGCTTGAATCAGCCGCGCCGGGTGGGCGTGGGCATTGCCTTTATGCTGGGCATTCTGATGGATGTCGGCGACGCCAATGTGCTGGGTCAGCACACCCTGGCCTATTCGATCATTGCCACGCTGACCCTGATTCGCCAGCGTCGCATTGCCATCTACCCCTTTTGGCAACAAGCATTGCTCGCCTTCGCCCTGCTGTTGTTGGCGCAAATCATCATGGTCGCCATCCGCGCGGCGATGGGTGACGCCTTTGTGGGCTGGACTTATTTCCTGAGCAGTGCGCTCGCAGCCCTGCTGTGGACGCCCTTCTCCAACCTCATGTTGCTGCATCAGCGCCAGCCCGTTACTGACGAGCTATGAAACCGCTTTCCTCCCGTCGTCGCCGTCTTTTTTACAGCAAGCAAGGTAACGATCGCGGCCAACCCACGCCATCTTTGGCCTTTCAGATTCGGGTACTGGTTGCCATCATTTTTGTGCTGGCGCTATTTGGCATTCTGTTGTCACGGTTTTTCTGGCTGCAGGTGATCGAGCATGACCGCTATATCACCATGGCTGAGCAAAACCGGATTTCGCTGGTGCCGATTCCGCCATCGCGCGGGGTCATTAAAGATCGCAACGGCGTGGTGCTGGCCAGCAATTTTTCGGCTTACACGCTGGAAATCACGCCCTCCAAAACCAGCGGGCTCGAAGCCACGATTAACCAGCTGGCAGGCATTATCGACATCCAGCCCAAAGATCGGCGGCGCTTTAAAAAACTGCTGGATGAAAGCCGCGCTTTCGAATCGACCCCGATTCGCACCAAGCTCACCGACGAAGAAGTTGCCCGCTTTGCCGCCAACAGCTATCTCTTTCCCGGCGTAGAAATCAAAGCCCGGCTATTTCGCAACTACCCGCTGGGCGAATCGGCCTCGCACTTGATCGGCTATATCGGCCGCATCAATCAGGCCGATCAGGAACGCTTGCAGGAAAACGGCGAAGAAGCCAATTACCGCGGCACCGACCATATCGGCAAAGTCGGACTGGAACAAAGTTACGAATCGCTGCTGCACGGCACGACCGGCTTTGAGCAAGTGGAAATCGACGCGGGCGGCCGCGCGGTGCGCACGCTCAAACGCATTGCGCCCACGCCGGGCAAGAATCTGGTGCTTTCAGTCGACATCAAATTGCAGCAGCTGGCCGAAGCCGCCTTTGGCGATCGCAAGGGCGCGCTGGTCGCCATTAACCCACAAGACGGCGGCATCCTCGCTTTCGTTTCCCGTCCCGGGTTCGATCCCAACCTCTTTGTGGACGGCATCGATCCGCACAGTTGGAACGAACTCAACACTTCGCCAGATAAACCCTTGCTAAACCGCGCGATCCGCGGCGAGTATCCGCCCGGCTCGACCTACAAGCCCTTTATGGCACTGGCCGCGCTTGACGGCGGTTTTCGCTCGCCCAGCTTCACGATTGCCGACCCCGGCTATTACCAGTTTGGCAACCACATCTTCCGCGACAGCAAACCCGGCGGCTGGGGTTCGGTCGACATGCTCAAGTCCATCGTGGTTTCCAGCGATACCTATTACTACTCGCTGGCCGTGCAGATGGGCGTCGACAATATCGCCAAATTCATGACCCAGTTTGACTTTGGCGGCAAAACCGGCGTGGACATCGACGGCGAGCGCTCCGGCATCCTGCCTTCACAAGCCTGGAAGCAAAAGCGTTTCAAACAAAAATGGTTCCCGGGCGAAACCGTGTCCATCGGCATCGGCCAGGGTTACAACACCTTCACCCCGATGCAAATGGCCAATGCCACGGCGACGCTGGCCAACCGCGGCGTCGGCTACAAGCCGCATTTGGTGCAATTTGTTGAAGATGCCGCCAGCGGCAGCAAAACACAGACCGAGACACATCCGAGCAAGACGCTGAACTTCAAGCCAGAACACCTCGATCTGGTGCATCGCGGCATGACGGGCGTCAACACGCAAGGAACGGGCTCGCGCGCCTTTGCCGGCGCGCCCTACACCTCGGCCGGTAAGACCGGCACAGCGCAGGTGTTCAACCTGAAAGGCGCGAAATACGTCGAAGGCGCGGTCAAGAAACATCTGCGCGATCACGCCTGGTTTATCGTGTTCGCGCCAGTCGAAAAACCGACCATCGCGCTGGCCGTCATCGTGGAAAACGGCGGATTTGGCGCACAGGCCGCTGCACCGATCGCGCGACAAGTGCTCGATTACCACCTGCTCGGCAAACTGCCCAGCGTTCGCGCTTCGCACGCCTCGGCCGTCGAGGTTGAACCCAAAGGCGAGATCAATGATTAAGCAAATCTGGCAACGTCTGCTGCGTCCGATTGATCTTTGGCTGCTGTTTTTTGTGATGCTCATCATCGGCGTTTCGCTGGTGCTGCTCTACAGCGCGGCCAATACCGACGCTTCGCGCGTGCTGACCAAGTTTTACGCCTTCGGCTTCGCCTTTGTGGTGATGTGGTGCATCGCCAGCATCCCGCAGCAAGTCCTGATGCGCCTTGCCTTGCCCTTTTATGCCTTGGCGGTCTTGCTCTTGATTGCCGTGGCGCTGTTTGGCGACATCAGTCACGGCGCGCAGCGCTGGCTCAATCTCGGCTTTGGGCGGATTCAGCCTTCGGAGCTGGCCAAAATTGCCCTGCCCCTGATGTTGGCCTGGTATTTCCACCAGCACGAAGCTGCGCTGCGCTGGCAACACTTTTTGGTCGCCAGCATCATCATCCTGATTCCGATGGTGCTGATTCTGGAGCAACCTGACCTCGGCACTGCGCTGCTGGTCGGCGCTTCGGGCTTTTTCATCCTGTATTTTGCCGGGCTGTCGTGGAAGATTCTCGCTGCGCTGACGGCGGCCGGCGGCGTGCTCGCTTACACCCTGCTGCACTGGGGTTGGTGGATCAATGTGCTGCACGAATACCAGTGCCGCCGCATCGCCACCATGCTTGACCCGACCAGCGATCCGCTTGGCGCGGGCTACCACATCATTCAGGGCACGATTGCAATTGGCTCGGGCGGGCTCTTTGGCAAAGGCTGGCTTTCCGGCACGCAAACCCACTTGGACTTTATCCCTGAACGCACCACAGACTTTATCTTTGCGGTCTTTGGCGAAGAGTTTGGCCTCATCGGCAACATCGTTCTGCTCGCGCTTTATCTTTTGGTGATTGCCCGGGGCTTGCAGATCGCCAGCCGCGCTTCGACCACCTTTGGCCGCCTATTGGCCGGCGCGATCACTCTGGTTTTCTTCACCTACGCCTTTGTGAACATGGGCATGGTGTCCGGCATTCTGCCGGTGGTGGGCGTGCCGCTGCCGCTGGTTTCCTACGGCGGCACTTCGCTCGTTTCCCTGTTCGCCGGCTTTGGCCTGTTGATGGGTGTGCAAAAAGATCGCAAGTTAATGAAGGGTTAAAGATGGGCATTGCCGCTAATCGTTCTGGACTGCGCTACGGCGCGATCAGCCTGCTCGCTGCTGTATTGACGGCCTGCGTCACCCCGCCCGCGCCTTCGCCCGAGCCCACCCAAACCGCCAAACCCGGGCCGAGCGCAGAGACACCCAAGCCGACTGCCGCACCGCCCACAAC
>CAXYUI010000144.1:0-5230 GCA_964291975.1 uncultured Formivibrio sp.
TCTGCCGGTTTTATGGCGCGTTTTTCCGAGCGATTGGCCGCCGGGCCGGTTGTGCTGGCTCCGCGCCGTTCCCGGTGGTCGCGCAAACTGCTTCCCTTGGCATTGGCGGCATCGGTCAGTTTTGTAGTGGTCAGCGCCTGGCAAATGCACTGGTTTGCGGTGGGGGCGCAGCCTGTTGCTCAGATTGAGCGTGAAGAAAAAGCGCTGCGCGCTTATTTGGCCGCTCATCTTGAAGACGCCGGGAATCCCCTTGCCGAGCAGACTGTGGTCGCTGTTGCCTTTGAATCCGGAGAGAATCGCTAGATGCTCAGATCGTGCTTCCTGGCGTTATTGACGCTGATTTGCGGTTGGGCGCATGCCGGCTCGGCTTTTGCCGATGCTGAAGCGCTGCGTTTACTTGAACGCATTGCGCGTGCTGCGCGCGAAACGCCCTATCACGGCGTTTATGTGCAGCAGCGTGGCGGCGTCATCGAAACCTATCGTTTGCATCATGTGCAATGGTCGGGCGTAGAAACCGAGCGTCGGCAATCTCTGGATGGCAGTGCGCGTGAAATGGTGCGTCGTGGTGAAACAGTGAGTCTGTTTCTGCCTGAAGGAATGCCGCAAGCGGTTAGTCGGAGCATGACTGAGCTGACTTTCCCGCAGCTGCCTCACGGCTCGGCGGAAAGCATTGTGCGCAATTATCGTATTGAGCCTGCAGGACAAGCGCGTGTTGCCGGACAAGATGCGGAGGCCTATCTCTTGTTGCCGCGCGACAAATTGCGCTATCCGCGAAAAATATGGATTCATGCCCAAAGTGGCTTGCTGTTAAAGGTAGCCTTGCAGAGCGCTTCGCGTGAATTCGAAGAGGTTTTTGCTTTTTCGCAGATAGAGCCGGGTGCTGCGGTGGCGCCTGCCAAGCTGCAAAGCACCGGACAAACGCCGGTGGCGACCGTGCAATTGCGGCGCAGTTTCCCTGCTGCGGTGGCCGAACCTGGCTGGTCGATCGGTGCGTTGCCAGAAGGTTATCGGCTGATTCGTCAGACGCGCCGGGTGATGACTGAGCAACCTCATCCGGTTATTCACCATGTTTACAGCGATGGCCTGTGCAGTATTTCCATTTTTCTGGAATCTTGGCGTGACGGCATGCCGCATGGTCTGGTGCATCAAGGGGTGACCCACATTTTAGGGCGCGATGTGGATGGTTTTCATGTAACGGTGGTGGGTGATGCGCCTTTGACCACCATCGAGAAATTCAGTAAGGCCTACCAGCCCAATGGCGCGAGGACAAAAAAATGATTGAAACCGAAGCGCAGGTGATTCGCCTCGAGCGCGACAAGGCGTGGGTCAGAATCAAACCCCACAAGCCTTGCGGACATTGCGATCCAGAAAAGGGTTGCAAATCGGTGGCGCTGACCCGGATGTTTGGCGCCCAGCAGGATTTTTGCGTGGCTAATCCAGTGGCGGCGGCGCAGGGCGATCTGGTCAAGGTTGCGGTATCTGAAGATGTGCTGCTGAAAACGGCGCTGTGGGCTTATGGCGCGCCGGTCTTACTGCTGATTGCCGCTGCGGCGCTTGGGCAATGGCTGGCACCGACCGGCTGGAATAATTTTGTATCCATTGCCGCCGGATTTTCCGGTCTGGCTGTGGGTTTTCTACTGCTGCGACAGCAGCGGCACCTGGCGACGCGGGCGCGGCCGGTCATTATTGATCGCGCTGGCGCTACGGCGTCGACTTCCTGTCAATCCACTCATCACTGATCGATATGACTATGAAAACACTGCTGATTTCCGCTTTGGCGGCCTTTGGTCTTGTTTTTTCCACTGCGCAGGCGGCGACGCCGGCCAATCTGCCTGATTTCACCGCCATCGTTGAAAAAGAGGGGCGAGCCGTTGTGAATATTTCGACGACGGCTACGATCCGCGAACAGGGCAACCCCTTCGATGGCGACGATGAAACGATGGAATTTCTGCGCCGTTTCGGTTTTCCTGTGCCGCAAGGGCGCACGCAACCGCGTGAACGCCAGGCGCAATCGCTGGGTTCAGGCTTCATTATCGATTCGTCGGGTTACATTCTGACCAATGCCCATGTGGTGGCTGAGGCTGATGAAATCACCGTCAAACTCACCGACAAGCGCACCTTCAAGGCCAAGGTGATCGGTTCGGACGGCCGTACCGATGTGGCGCTTTTGAAGATTGAAGCCAGTCATTTGCCCAAGGTGAATATCGGCAGCGTGGACAAGCTTAAGGTTGGTGAATGGGTGCTGGCGATTGGCTCGCCGTTCGGGCTGGAAAGCACCGTAACCGCTGGCATCGTCTCGGCCAAAGGCCGCAACCTGCCTGATGAAAACTTCGTACCGATTATCCAGACCGATGCGGCGGTGAACCCGGGCAATTCCGGTGGGCCGCTTTTTAATCTGGCGGGTGAAGTGGTGGGCATCAATTCGCAGATTTTCAGCCGTTCCGGCGGCTATATGGGCTTGTCATTTGCGATCCCGATTGATGTGGCGATGAAAGTGGCTGATGAGCTTAAAGCCACTGGCAAGGTGCGCCGCGCGCGGATGGGGGTGACGATTCAGGAAGTCAGCGAAGAGTTGGCCAAGAGCTTTGGTCTGGCTAAAGCCGGCGGCGCGCTGCTCAATCAAGTCGAAAAAGACGGGCCGGCCGACAAGGCGGGTTTCAAGCCGGGCGATATCGTGACGCATTTTAATGGTCAGGAAGTTACCAGCTCGGGTGATCTGCCGCGCCTGGTTTCGGCACAGCAGCCTGGCACGCAAGCCAAAGTCACGGTTTGGCGCAACAAGGCCAAGAAAGAACTGACTGTAGTGCTGGGGGAAATGGATCAGGCCGATCCGGCTAGCGCCAAGCGGGAGTATCGCGGCAAGCAGCGCGGCGAAGACAATAGCCGTTTTGGACTGACGGTTGAACCGATTGATGCGCGCCAATTGCGCCAGTTGGGCATCAAGTTCGGCATTGGCGTGGTCGGCGCATCCGGTCCGGCCGCGAGCGCAGGCTTGATGCGCGGTGATGTGATTGTGGGGATCGGCGGCGAAGAGCTGGAAAATCTGGGGCAACTCAATCAGGCGCTGGCTGGGCTCAAACCCAATGAAACCTTGGCTCTGCGTGTCTTGCGCAATGGTCAGTCGCAGTTCCTGCTTATCAAGGCGCCGAGCGACAAGAAGTAAAGATGCTGGTTTGGTCGAATTCCGTTAAAATCCGACCCAATCGTTTAGCCAGGGGCACGCGCGGCGTGCCCCTTTTCGTGTTATCAGAAGAGTTCAATGGATCATATTCGTAATTTCTCCATCATCGCCCACATCGACCACGGCAAATCGACGCTGGCTGACCGCTTTATTCAATACTGCGGGGGTCTCGATATGCGCGAGATGAGTGAGCAGGTGCTCGATTCGATGGATATCGAAAAAGAGCGCGGGATCACGATCAAGGCGCAAACCGCCGCGCTGCATTACAAAGCGCGTGACGGAAAAATCTACAACCTCAATTTGATTGATACCCCGGGACACGTGGACTTCAGTTATGAGGTGAGTCGTTCGCTTGCTGCCTGTGAAGGCGCCTTGCTGGTGGTCGATGCCTCACAAGGTGTGGAAGCGCAGACCGTGGCGAACTGCTACACCGCGATCGAGCAAGGCGTCGAAGTCGTGCCGGTGCTCAATAAGATCGACCTGCCAGCTGCCGACCCAGAGCGCGTGATCGAGGAAATCGAAGACATCATCGGCATTGATGCGATGGACGCAGTGCGTGCTTCGGCTAAAACGGGTCTTGGCGTGGAAGACATCCTGGAGGCTGTGGTCAAACAGATTCCAGCGCCGCGCGGCACCTTGGATGCGCCCTTGAAGGCGTTGATTATTGATTCGTGGTTTGACAACTACGTTGGCGTGGTCATGTTGGTGCGTGTGGTCGATGGCGAGTTGCGCCCCAAAGATAAAATCCTGTTTATGTCGACCAAGGCTCAGCATCTGTGCGAGCAGGTGGGCGTGTTTACGCCGAAATCCGTGCAGCGTGATGTGCTGCGGGCGGGTGAAGTGGGCTTTGTCATCGCCGGAATCAAGGAAATCGCCAGCGCCAAAGTGGGTGATACCATTACCTTGATGCAAAAGCCGGCGGCCGAATCGCTGCCAGGCTTCAAAGAAGTCAAATCGCAAGTGTTCGCGGGCTTGTATCCGGTGGAAAGCCACGATTACGAAAACCTGCGCGATAGTCTTGAAAAACTCAAACTCAACGACGCCAGCCTGCATTACGAGCCCGAAGTTTCACAGGCGCTGGGTTTTGGTTTCCGTTGCGGCTTCCTTGGCCTTTTGCACTTGGAAATCGTGCAGGAGCGCCTAGAGCGCGAATTTGATATGGATCTTATTACCACGGCGCCGACCGTGGTGTATGAGGTCGTGATGCGTGACGGCACTATTGTTGAAGTGGAAAATCCGTCCAAATTGCCTGATTCGTCCAAGATCGAAGAAATTCGCGAACCCATTATTACCGCAACGATTCTGGTTCCACAGGATTATGTCGGTTCGGTGATTACCCTCTGTAACCAGAAACGCGGCAACCAGATCAATATGCAATATATGGGTCGTCAGGTCATGCTGACTTACGATTTGCCGATGGCTGAAGTGGTGATGGACTTTTTTGATAAACTCAAATCCGTTTCGCGCGGTTATGCTTCGCTCGATTATGAGTTCAAGGAATTTCGCGCTGCTGATTTGGTTAAGCTCGATGTGCTGGTCAATGGTGATCGCGTCGATGCGCTTTCGCTGATTATTCACTCCCAGTCCGCCCGTTATCGCGGTCGTGAACTGGTGGCGAAAATGCGTGAATTGATCCCGCGCCAGATGTATGACGTGGCGATTCAGGCAGCGATTGGCAGCACTATTGTTGCGCGCGAAAATGTCAAAGCGATGCGTAAAGACGTGCTGGCCAAGTGTTATGGCGGCGATATTTCCCGTAAGCGCAAGTTGCTGGAAAAGCAAAAGGCTGGCAAAAAGCGCATGAAACAGGTCGGCAACGTCGAAATTCCGCAGGAAGCTTTCCTGGCGATTTTGCAAGTCTCGGATAAATAAGGATCTTCATGAACTGGCTTTTGCTTGGAATCATTTTGCTGCTTGCCGGTCCGGTGTTGGCCATGATGGGCGCCAAACATGAGCGCAAGGGCAACGAGCCGCCACAGCTGGTGCAGTATGGCTACCTGTGTGTCGTGATCGGCACCTTTGTCTTGCTGGTGCAGTACTTTTCGATCG
>CAXYUI010000145.1:0-5191 GCA_964291975.1 uncultured Formivibrio sp.
GTGGCTGCGGCCAATAGCTTGTTGCGCGAACGCATGTTGCAATTTCGTCCTTACCAAAGCGAGGTGGCCGTCATCGATATTCCAGAATTGGCTCAGCGCAATATGGCCACCTTGCTGGAAGTTGAAGGGCATTCCACTGTTATTTTGTCGGTTACTTCGGCAGGATGCTTATTAACCGCCAGTCGCAATGGGGTCTTGCATTTCACCCGAACTTTTGATTTGACAGCTTTTTCTCTGGCCGATTCAATCGAGACGCGCCGCGAACAGTTCGATCGGCTTTTGCTTGAATTGCAGCGCTCGCTGGATGTGATCGAACATCAGTATCCGGCGCTTAGCGCCCCTGTACTTTGGCTTGCGCCGTTTGCGCATGTCGATGAATTGCTTTCGCTGTTGATCGACAATCTTTATCTTCCGGTTCACGCCATTGCACTGGATTCGCTGCTCGATTGCACGCATTGCCCGCTGCCCACCGAGCCAATCCGTCAGGCCGCATTGTTCCATGCACTGGGACTTTGCCTGCGGCCAAAGGAGACGGCGCAATGAAACAGCACATCAATCTGGTCAACCCGGCCTTGCTGCCCCCCAAACCTTTTTTCCAGCTGCATCGCATGATTTTGGCGCTGGCCGCTATTGCACTGACACTGCTGCTAGTTCTGGCCTTGATTCAGGCGCCAGTGCAAGCCCACGAAGCGGCAGCGGTGACGGCACAACAACGCCTTGTCGCCAAGGAAGCACAACTTAAATTACTGACTCAACAACTAAGTCAGCGCCGCAGCGATCCGCGTTATGCCAGTGAAATTGCTCATGCGCAGCAAACCGGACAAGACCTGCAAGCCATTGCCGCCATGTTGAAAACGCAAAGCGCTGCGAGCACGCCCTCTTATTCGGACTATTTGCACGCATTGGGACAAACCGGCGTCAATAGTGTCTGGCTTAGGGATATTCGTCTTGATGGCTCACAGATTGCGCTAGAAGGGCTGAGCCTGCGCGCCGCTGCGCTGCCCGAATATCTTGCAGCACTGAACCAGCAAGCCGCATTCAAGGGAATGCGTTTTCAGCATTTCGAACTGGGTCAGCAAGCGGCGGGAACCGCCAGCACGCCAGCGGCGCTGGTTTTTCGGCTGGAATCGGCAGGCATGGAGAATCGGCCATGAAAAAAATCTGGCTTAAGCTCGCCGATCACTTTGATGCCCGCCCCCCGCGCGAGCGTTTCGCCATCTTTATTGGGCTGACCGGGCTTTTACTGGCGCTCGCTTATTTGTACGGCTTTGAGCCGGCGCTGGCTCGTCAGCAAAAAGCGAGCCAAAGCTTGGCAGACAGCACTCGCCAGCAAGCTTTGCTCGCTGAGCAGGAAGTGGTGCTGATCGGTACCGCCAGCCAAGACCCGGATGCGGCAGCCATTGCTCAGTTACAAGAAATTCTTAACAACAACACTCGTTTGCGTACCGCGCTGGCCTCTGCGCCTTTGGCCTCGCCAGAAAAAATGACAGCCGTTTTGCGTGATTTGATCGTTGCGCAAAAAGGTTTGCAACTCATCAGTTTGAGTTCAGGCACCCCGGGGAATGTCACACCGCGCGCTTCGATAGCCAGTGAAATGGCAGGCATCTACCGCCATGCGATCCATATTTCGGTGCGCGGGCGTTATGCCGATTTACTGGCCTATCTGCAGCAAATCGAAGCCCTGCCTTGGCCTGTTCAAGCTGGGAGTTTGCAAATCAAAACAGACCACTATCCGGATTCAATAATGACGCTAACCCTCTACACCCATAGTCTGGAGCGCGCATGGCTCGGCTTCTGAAATGCCTCGTTCTGATTCCTGTACTGGCACAGGCCGCGCCTTTCCAGGATCCAACGCGCCCCCCTGCAGAGTTTCTCTTAAGTGGCACGGCTAGCGCACCAGTCAGTGAGCCGCTGGTTTTGCAGTCGGTGCTCCTTGCTCCGCAGCGCCAGATTGCAATCATCAACGGGCAGCGCGTGGAAGTCGGTCAGAAAATCCGGGGAATGGAACTTTTGTCGCTCAGCGAAAAACAAGCCGTATTGCAAGGGCCGCAAGGCCGAATCACTCTTTATTTATTGCCTGGTGCTTCGATCCGGAAGCGCCAGATGCCAGGAGACCCACAATAATGCAAGCCCACTCTCTGCTCTGGCCTCTTGCTGCGCTAATCCTTACCGCTTGCGCCAGCACCCCCGATGCTTTTGAAAAACCCGCCCAACTGATCCAGGCCGAAATGGCATCTGCTGTGCAGGCGGCGCGGCCTTCGCCCAAGGTCGACGAGGGGCTGTCACTCTATCCGCCCCTCAAGCTTGATCTGCCCATGGCCGCCAGCCGAGCGCTTGAGCCGCGCTTTGATCTGGTCGTCAATAACGCCCCTGCGCGGCAGGTGCTACTGGGAATCGTCGCCGAAACGCGCTACTCGATGCTGTTGCCGGGTGATCTGGATGGACTGATTACGGTCAATCTGAAAAATGTCACCGTGCCCGAAGCGCTCAGCGCACTCAAGCAACTTTACGGGTATGAATATCGCATCGAAGGCAGTCAGATTTTTGTGCAAGCGCAAAAGCTGCAAACGCGCGTGTTGAAAATCAATTATCTGAATGCTTCGCGCAAAGGCAGCTCGGATATCCGTGTGACTTCGGGCTCGATCTCGGATTCAACTTCCACCACCAGCAGCAGCGGCACCACCAGCGGCAGCAACCAGACATCGCTGGTCACCAGCAAGGTTTCCACGACGGTGCAAAGCGATTTTTGGGCGGAACTGGCTCAATCCCTGAAAATGATCCTGGGCGATGGCGAAGGCCGTAATGTGGTGATCAGCCCGCAAAGCGGCGTGATTGTGGTGCGCGCGATGCCGGCGGAACTGGCGCAAATCGAAGCCTTTTTGCATGCCTCGCAATTGGCGCTGGAGCGCCAGGTCATCATTGAAGCCAAGATCATGGAAGTCACGCTCAGCAACGACTTCCAGGCAGGCATCAATTGGGCCGCTTTTAGTGGCAGCCGTATTTCAGCGGGTCAATTGGCGACCAATACCACCATCGGCAAAACCGGCAGCATCACCACCCCGACCATTTCAGGAACGGCCGGGGCATCCATCGGCAATGCCGCCTCAACCAGTATGTTCGGCATGGTATTGCGCGCCGGTAATTTTGCAGCGGTTCTCAACTTGCTAGAAGAACAGGGCAAAGTCCATGTGCTCTCCAGCCCGCGCATCGCCACGCTCAATAACCAGAAAGCCGTGCTTAAAGTGGGTTCGGATGATTTCTTTGTGACCGGCATTGACACCACCACCACCTCCACCTCGGCGGGAACGACCACGACCCCCAAGATCACCCTGCAGCCGTTCTTCTCGGGCATTTCACTTGACGTCACACCGCAGATCAATGAAACCGACCAAATCACCTTGCACGTGCACCCGATGATTAGTGAAGTCACCACCAGCACACAACTGATCGAACTGGGCGACAGCACCTACAGCCTGCCCACCGCATCAAGCCAAATCAGCGAAATGGACAGCATCGTCAAGGCACTCGATGGGCAGATGATCGCGCTGGGTGGCTTGATCCGTCAGCGCGCCGTCACCACCGACGCTCAAGTGCCCTGGCTGGGCGGTCTTCCGCTGATTGGCAATTTGTTCAAGCAAAAGTCGCAAGAAATGCAAAAACGCGAATTGGTGATTTTGCTCAAGCCCACCATCGTGCAAAACAGCTGGGGAGAGGATGTGATCCAAGCCGAAGCGCGGATTAAAAAACTGCTGAACACCGACAATGCCCGTTTGTTTGGCGGTGAAGAAAAGGATAAGCAGCCATGAAAAAGCCGCTGATTGTCGCGCTGGTATTCTCTCTGTCGATTCCGCTGATGCCCCAGGCGCTGGCGGCTGAAGCCTCTGCGGTTTGCGCCCCGCCCGTTCGCAAAAAAACCATCCAGCGCAGCGTGCGCAAGATCACGCCCCGCCCTGCCAGTGCCACAATCGCGCCCGATGCTTTCTATCAGCAGGCATTATTGGCACTTAGAAACGGCCGCGTGGCCGAGGCGCAAGGCCTGTTGCAACAGCAATTGCAAAGACAAGCAAGCCACGAAGCTGCACGCGCTTTATTAGCCACACTCCATTTGGAATCCGGCCGACGCAGCGAAGCAGAATCCTTGCTGCAGGAGGGTTTGCAGCGCAATCCGGCCAACACCAATATGGCGATGACCTTGGCTCGTCTACAGGCCGAACGCGGCGCTCTTCCTTTGGCGCGAGCAACCCTGGCTCGCAGCGCCGGGAATGCTGCTGGCAACGGTGCGTATTGGGCATTTATGGCGGTTTTGGCGCAAAAAGCAGGCGAGCATCATGAAGCGCATACCCTGCTTGAACGCGCACTAAAAATTCAACCAGGAACCGGCGTCTGGCTGCTCGCGCAAGCGCAATCGAGCGTTGCTTTGCACAATGAGGCCGGCGCACGCACGGCCTATCAGGCTGCTTTGGCTTCGGGTCAATTAACGCCAGCACAAAAAAACCAGGCTCACCGTGGTTTGGCGAGCCTGGCGCATCAAGGGGATTGATTCCACGCCCTTAACTTGAAACGCTTTGATCGGCGGTATCGAGCAGTTGGCGTACCGCACGTTCAAAGATCTGGGCTTCTTCGGCAAAGCGAGCCCGATCCCCCGCCAGTAAACGACGGAAGGCGCGCAAACTAATCATGGAGGGCGTCTCATGCCCCTCGATACTCAGAATCAAGCGCGACTGCTCGTCCCCCACCCAATTCAGTCGAGCAGTTTTGAACTGGCCATCCAAGTTGACTTCAACCATGACCCCGGCCTTGAGCTGGGTGTGGAACAGAAGTTCATCCGCAGCCGGATCAGATAATTCTTCAGCCGAACTTTCAATACCCAACTGCTGATCAATCAAATTGAGGCTGGCTTCCAGCTCGCCAATCGCTTCGTTTAACAAAGCCGGATCTAGTGTTGGGGTCGACATGTCCGGGAGCATGGTCTCAAGCGGTGCCGCAATAAAGTCAGTAAAACGTTCACGCAACATAGGCAAAGGCGGCACGGGCATGGGCACTTGTGTCGCACGCAGCGCATCGCGGTGCGCATCCATCAGCCAGGCCATCAGTACATGCCGTTCGCCTTGCGGCCAATCGATCAGGGCGACGCCTTCTCCCAGGGTGGAGATGATGCCGGGAACCAGTTTGATGAGTTGCTGCCGCTCTT
>CAXYUI010000146.1:0-5188 GCA_964291975.1 uncultured Formivibrio sp.
TCCTTCGGCGAGCGGTCCCCCTTGTCCATGGCACCGATTTGGCCGATCAGAACATGGCTTTCATCGAGAACCATCAGGCTGTTTTCGGGCAGGTAATTGATCAGGGTCGGCGGCGCT
Source organism: uncultured Formivibrio sp. (assembly GCA_964291975.1). Classification (GTDB taxonomy): domain Bacteria; phylum Pseudomonadota; class Gammaproteobacteria; order Burkholderiales; family Chitinibacteraceae; genus CAXYUI01. Next base: position 118 of record CAXYUI010000146.1, read on the forward strand.
TCACCGGCTTTTTTGCCGGAAAAATGGCGCGAGTAGTTTTCGATGCCTTTGCAAAAGCCCATCTCGTTGAGCATTTCCAAGTCAAACCGGGTGCGCTGTTCCAGCCGCTGCGCTTCAACGAGTTTGTGTTCCTTGTAATAGAACTCCAGTCGCGAACGCAGTTCGTCCTTGATGGTTTCGATGGCCGATAGCACGGTGGCGCGCGGGGTGACGTAATGGCTGGACGGAAAGACCGTGAAGCGGCCGAGGCGGCTGGCGATCTTGCCGGTGAGCGGGTCAAACAGTTGCAGTTTTTCGATTTCGTCATCAAAGAGCGAAACACGGATGGCCAGTTCGGCGTTTTCAGCCGGGAAAATGTCGATCACATCGCCGCGCACGCGGAAAGCGCCGCGTGAAAAATCGATCTCGTTACGGTCGTACTGCATCACGATCAGGCGGCTGATGATGTCGCGCTGCGCCAGTTTTTCGCCTTCTTTGAGATGCAGAATCATCTGGTGGTAATCGGACGGATCGCCAATGCCGTAAATCGCGCTGACGGTCGCCACAATGATGCAATCCGGGCGTTCCAGCATGGCTTTGGTGGCCGACAATCGCATCTGCTCGATGTGCTCGTTGATGCTGGAATCTTTCTCGATGAAAAGATCGCGGCTCGGCACATAGGCTTCGGGCTGGTAGTAGTCGTAGTAAGAAACAAAGTATTCAACGGCGTTGCGCGGAAAGAATTCACGCATTTCCGCGTACAACTGCGCCGCCAGCGTCTTGTTCGGCGCCATGATGATGGCGGGTCTGCCGGTGCGTGCAATGACATTGGCCATGGTGAAGGTTTTGCCTGAACCCGTTACGCCCAAAAGCGTTTGGTATTTGAGTCCATCCTCCAAGCCTTCGACCAATTGATTGATCGCCGTGGGCTGATCGCCTGCCGGCGGGAAGGGCTGGAACAACTCGAACGGGCTGTTGGGGAAAGAAACGAACATCGGGCAAATCCTTGACGTGGAACGGCATTCTACCCCGCAGCAAGAGGCGTGTGCCGCGCACGCCCCGTAATTCGGGGCTGGGGTGCAATGAATGGCAATAGTTTGTAGTTGTAAGGGTTAGAAGTATTCGCTAATATTGCGCCGTTGCCTTTCTCAAGGACAACTCCCAAGAAGTCATTCAGCCCGACCCGCGCAAGCCGGTCGGGTTTTTTTTGCCTGTCGCCGGGCAATAAAAAACCGAGCCCAAGGGCTCGGTTTTTTTGGGAGCCGATCAATCAGCTCTTGAACATCTGGTGCGGAATCAGCTTCCAGTAGTCTTCTTGCGTGGCGTCGTTCATGCAGGCCTCGATGATCTTGCGACCCAGCGGATCGAGTTCATCGGTGAGGAATGGCTTGAGCTCGCGCTTGAAGAATTCTTTCCACTGCTGGCTGGCGTTTTCGTAGCCATCCGGGCCAAGTTCGCGCTGGGTGTCCACATGCAGGAAGACCGGCGGCACCATCGAGCCTTCGACCTTCATTTGCTTCGGAACATACCCGAGCAGCGGGCACGGGGTTTCTTTGAGCTGATCGCGGCCAAAGCGGGCGCTGCCACGACGAGCCAAGTATTCGCGCGAAATCCACTCGGACATAAAGCCAACATGCCAAGCGCCGATGTACTGGTTCGGGATCAGTACATGGCGGGTGTCGGTGTTGTCGACGATCTGGCGCAGGAGCAGGTTGGCCTGATCGACGCGCTTGCCGGTGCAGAAGGCCCAGTAAGAACCGACGCCTTCGGACTGCATGCCCTTGGAATCTTGGATCGACGGGTTGGCGTGACCGCGCGGCGCAACCAGACGCCACAGCCAGGCCAGCGCCGGCGGCAGGATGTGCAACATGCCGACGATGCCGTACTGCGGGCTGTCTTTGTGGGTGGGCGGGCAACGCACGCCGAAGCTGCGCACGTTGATCGACGTCGTGCCGGTCTGGATGCCTTCGATCATCTCGCGCGGGATGATGACGCGCGGGTTGGTGCAAGGCTTGCCCGGCGCGTCTTCAATGTGTTCCCACAGCAAGGCTTGGCCGCCCGGCACGATGTAGTGGTTCAGGAAGATCAGCGGACGACCCGGGTTCATGCACAGCTTTTCCAGATGCGGATCGGTGCCGTAGCCCTTGATATGGTCGACGCGAACGAACCAGCCGTTTTCAGCGTCGGCGATGGTCAGTTTGCTCTGGCCTTCGTTGTAATGCGGGTGAGCGCAGCCCATGTCGTCGGCCATCGGATACAGATGGCAGGCTTCCGGCAGCGAGAGCGTGCGCTCTTCGCCAGTCACCACGTTCTTGCCGAGCAGGAGGCGACCGTCATCCATGCGATGGATGTGTTCGGTCATTTCGCTCTTGCCGCCGCCCGATGCGCCTTCGTGCATGATGACAACTTGGTTGTCGTACGGGGTGACGACGCCCACGGCCGAGCAGTGGTTGGTGGTCCAGCCTTCGCGCTCGCCGATGTCGAGCAGCATGGAGTACACGCCCTTCTTGGCAGAAGGACCTGGGTACAGGTTGTAGGCGTAGATTTCCTGATGCGTGCCAGTGCGCGCATGCACCACGATCTGACGGCCTTCGTAGTGGGTGTGGCGGAACGGCGGGGCGATAAAGAGTACGCCGCCCGAGAGCTTGAAGTTGGCCGGAACCTGGCTGTTGGGCACCATGCCTTGCAGGTCAGCCAGTGCGCCAGCAAAGAAAGCGGCGTTCTTCGGGACAATTGCGAGCGCGCCGTAGCCGAGCTCGTCCGGACCGGCGTAGAAGGGCACGACCACCAATTCTTGGGTTTTCAGCCAATCGAGGGTCTTCTGACGCATCTTGTCGAAAGATTCGCCAAAGCGTTCGGTGTAGGTGGGTTTGTCGGTCGGCAGCTTGTCGCCGATGACCATGGCGTCCGGATCGCGGCGGCGCATTTTCGGATCGACAAAGTTGATCGCGATGCCGTTGCGGGCTTTGGTGACAATGGCTTCGACCACGCGGCCTTGGCCGGGCACTTCAAAGGCAGATTCGTACTCGCCCTTGTCTTCGCGGTTGCTGTGGTTCCAGTCGGTCTCGCCCACTTCGCGGCCGAGCGCCCAGTTGAGCAGATCTTCACGGTCTTCGGCGACATACAGCGCGGGGGCGGCGCTGAGCACTTCGATCACATGGGCAGGCAGGCCCAGCGAGGGCCAGTCTTTCTTGAAATCAATGGTTTTAGTCATGGTCGATGCCTTGCTTGTTCAGGTTAATAGGGTCGCGATGGGACGGTGTCCGCCATCGCCAGGCTCTATCGTGCTCGCCCCTTTTCATCGACCGGCCGTCTGCCTGGATTGCAAGGTGGGTGCGCGAGCAAACCCGGCATTTTTGCATTTCCTGATATAGGGCGCAAACGTAAAGAGTTCTCGCTGGCGAGCAGCGCTGCACGATGGCGTTTTTTCAATGCAGAACTGTCGTAAAATGGCGAAAATTTTGATGGATTTTCCTTTATGCACACCGCCGATTTTGTCCAATGGTTCCGTCAGGCCGCGCCGTATATTCATGCGTTTCGCGGGCGGACTTTTGTGATCGCATTGGGCGGCGATGTGGTGCGCGACGGGAAATTTTATTCGCTCACGCACGATATCAATCTGCTCACCAGCCTGGGGGTTCGCCTCATTGTGGTGCATGGCGCGCGCCCGCAAATTGACGCGCGCATGGCTGAAAAAGGGCTGGAAGCGCGTTACCACAAGGGGCTGCGCGTGACTGATGCCGCCGCGCTCGAATGTGTGATCCAGGCGGTGGGCGCAGTGCGGGTTGAGATCGAATCGCTGTTGTCGATGGGGCTGCAAAATTCGCCAATGGCCAACGCCGACATCCGCGTTTCCGCCGGCAATTTCATCACCGCGCAGCCGATGGGTGTGCTTGATGGTGTTGATCTTTTGTACACCGGCGAAGTGCGTAAGGTCGATACCACGGCGATCCGCTGCCGGCTCGACGATGGTGAGCTCGTACTCTTGTCCACCCTGGGCTATTCGCCCACTGGCGAAGTGTTCAACGTGCCGCTGGAAGATGTAGCGACCAGCGCGGCAATTGCGCTCAAGGCTGACAAGCTGCTGTTCCTGTTCGATCAGCCCGGTGTCGTTGCGGAAAACCGTGAGTTGCAGACCGAAATGACCGCGCTTGAAGCCGAGCAGTTGCTGGCCAAACACCCCGATCCGCATGAAGACATCAAGCTTTACCTCCCGTGCGCGATCCGTGCGGTGCGGCGCGGGGTGAATCGCGCGCATCTGATTAGTCATCATCACGATGGCGCTTTGCTGATGGAACTCTTCACCCACGACGGGATCGGCACGATGATCTCGCGCGAACCGCTGGAAACCCTGCGCGAAGCCGATATCGACGACGTGGGGGGCATTCTGGCTCTGATCGAGCCGCTGGAAGACCAAGGCGTGTTGGTCAAGCGCGGGCGCGAATTGATCGAGCGCGAAATCCAGCGTTATTCAGTGCTGGAGCACGATGGCAAGATCATTGGCTGCGTAGCCCTGCAGCCTTTTGTGGAAAGCCGCATGGCCGAAATGGCTTGTCTGGTGGTCGCGCCCGATTACCGCGACGAAGACCGTGGCGCGGAACTCTTGAAGCACATCGAACAGCAAGCGCGCAGCATGGGCGTGCAGCAGCTCTTTGCACTGACCACGCGCACCGCGCACTGGTTTGTTGAACACGGCTTGGTGCAGACCACGGCCGACGACTTGCCGACCGAGAAAAAACGCCTCTACAACTACCAGCGCCGCTCCAAAGTCTTTATCAAAAAGATCGCCAAATAAAAGCTTCCCGCGCTTGCTGGGCGGGACACTTCTTTGCGCATGGTGTGGCGCAATCCTCACAGCAGGCATGACGATTGCTTGATGCTGATCGTTGGGGCTTGCAGCTTCGGCTTTGCTCGCGCACCATCGCCAACAGCAAAAACTAAATCGCCTCTTATTAAGACGGCGTTTACAGGGGGATCCCATGGAATCGATCATCAATACCATCAATAACGTTGTCTGGAACCCAGGGCTGGTTTGGCTTTGCCTGGGCATCGGCCTGTACTTTTCGGTGCGCACGCGCTTTATGCAGGTGCG